>JAICQC010000470.1 GCA_025938055.1 Anaerolineales bacterium
AAGGGCACGGGATCCTCGAGTACGAAACGTTCTACGACATAGAGGTCAATGGCGTCAGGTTGGTCGACTGGGTTGAAGTGTTAATTGCCGGTAAACCGCTCGACGATGTCCACTGCGACGAGTGTGTAACGCAGTGATCGTCGCGAGCCACACTTTCATGCTGAACAGCAAAAGCGCGATTTTCCAAGATTT
Organism: Anaerolineales bacterium; assembly: GCA_025938055.1. The sequence goes on from JAICQC010000470.1 coordinate 193, forward strand.
CGAGATCTGCCCATGATAAGGTTAATAGGAGAAATAAGCTATGAAGAAAAGGCTTTATATTATTTTAGGGATTGCGATTCTCGTTATAGCCGCGGCAGCATTCATTGCTGGAAGGTGGCTCAATCGCGGAGTCGGCCCTCTCGGTCTGTTTGGACCCATGGATGACGGGATCTCTATCCTTCGTGCAGAAGAACTACCAGAAACGTCGCCTGAAGAAGAGGGCATATTTGTTGGGCGTCAGGATAATATGATTCTCGTCGAATCCGATCAATCTGGAGGGGGCGGAGTTTCTGATGGACCAGTGGGCATGGGTGGCGGACCGCAGGTAGAGGTGGTGGTCACTACCGAAACGATTATTTATCTAGACACTACCCAACCTCCCGCTCATCGTCCTTCAGGCGATGACCCCCGGGTGCTGCAGCAAACCGTTGAGGAAGGCACGCTCGACGATCTCAACATTTCGCAATCCTTAGTCATGGTGTGGGGACGCAAGAGCGGAGATCGAATTATTGCAGAGGTGTTGGTATACAACAACCCTACGTATCTTCAAGAACCATAAGTTAGGACAAAAGCACCCTCTTGACAACCTGTACAGAACGAGTAGGCTTATGAGATGGTGATGACTATGAATCGAAATTCCATTCGCTGGCGTTTGCCGGCCAGCTACGCAGTCATTGCATTGGTGGCAGCATTGTCGCTGGGCTCATTTATGCTGCTTGCGCTGAGAAGTTATTATGCCGACCAGGAACATCGGTATCTCCTTGGGAACGCGCTCGTATTGCAGCCTGTTCTGGAAGAGATATTGCAGTCGGATGTATCAGAAACTTTGATTCAGGATCAAATCAATGGACTTGCGTTTCTCTCCCAAGCCCAGATCCGTCTGCTGGATGTGAATGGAATTCCGATTGCTGATTCTGGTACCCCAAATAAGGAACAATTTGTCGCCGTTTCTGGCGCGGCGAAAAGACTGTGGCCCCCTTTTGGGAGTGGACCAGCAGAGCTGCCAAGAGATGAGATGCCAACCCTGATTTATGTCAACAATGGCGAATCCGCTCCCAATCTGCTTCCATTCGATAGAGAAATCCCTTTTTCAGGTCCTGCTCCGAAAGAAGATATCATCCTTTCCGTCAAAGCATCACCCTATGGCTATGGATTTGTCGCGAAAGCCGATTTTGATCCGACGCGCAGGTCATCGCAGGCTGTGCGTGTCCCTCTCATAGCGTCCAATGGAATGCGGTTGGGTGAACTCGAATTTTCAAATGGACCCAGTTACGGCGCGGACGTGATTGACTCTGTGACCAGTGCATGGCTGGTCGCCAGTGTGTTTGCCATTGCAATTGCCGCCCTCGTAGGTTGGTTCATGAGCAGGAATGTCACTCGTCCGGTGCTTGCCCTGGAGAAAGCGACACAACAAATGGAGCAGGGAGATCTCCGTGCCCGCGTTGATTTGAAGCACGAACGCCAGCAGGAATTTTTATCGCTTGCGAATTCGTTCAACGGGATGGCGGCTCAGGTAGAACAGACCATCTCCACGTTACGCGAGTTTGTTGCCGATGCCGCCCATGAACTGCATACGCCGCTCACCGCGCTGCAAGCCAATCTGGAACTGGCACGGGGCGAGGGAAACGCCTCGGCGCGGACCCGTTATCTGGCGCGCGCTCACGAACAGAGCCAGCGCCTGGAGGCATTGGTGCAGAGTCTGCTCGATCTCTCGCGTATCGAGGCGGCGGAGGCCAAATCGAGTTTCACACCAGTGGATTTGACCCAGCTTGTGCGTGAAATCGGCGAGCAATTTGCCTCCCGCGCTGAACAGGCAGATCGTTCCTTCACGATGAGCCTTCCAGACCAGTCAGTAAACCTGCGGGGAAATGAGAGTCAGTTGAAGCAGGTGCTCGTTAACCTGCTCGAGAATGCACTGAAATTCACGCCGCGAAATGGTTCCATTTCCATGGACCTCCTACATTCCGTGAGCGAATCCATTTTGACGGTTCGTGATACAGGCATTGGCATTCCTGCTGAAGACCTACCGCATTTATTCGAGCGTTTCCATCGCGGGCGGAATGCCTCCGAATATGCAGGCAGTGGACTTGGGCTGGCAATCGTCAAAGCCATCGTGAGTGGGCATGGGGGCCATGTGAGAGTCCAATCTGAACCCGGGCAGGGTACTCAAGTGACCATCACAATCCCAAATCTGAACGAGGCGTGACATTCCGCATGAGCCTGCCGCGTCGCTGAAGGTTTTGCCGGCTGATCCGGTACTTTAACGCTGTCCTATTTCCGCTCTGAGAGGGATTATAGTAGTGGAACAGGTTCCTATGCCCTACGCAACCCAGGCATCATACGAGTATGATTGACTCCATGAAACACCTCAAAACCGATGGATTTGAGTCCGTTCAGGCTGAGTCGCGTTCCGCGGAATTCGAAGCATTGTTCATGGAGCATTGGGCGCGAGTATATGGTCTCCTCAAGCGGCTGGTAGGTGACCCGTCCGAGGCGGAAGACCTGGCGCTTGAAACCTTCCTGCGCCTGCACAATCACCAAAAGCGCGAAGATGAATTCAACGTAGGTGGATGGCTATATCGGGTCGCGACCAACCTTGGGCTGCATTCCATCCGCGGCTGGAAGCGACGTGAGCGCTACGAGATGACGGCTGGCAGGTATGCGCTTGAGGTCCAGGACGATGAATCGCCGTTGGAGATCCTGGCACGTCAAGAGGAACGTCAGCGAGTACGCCTGGCACTATCACGCATGAATGAACGGCAGTCGCAGCTATTGATCCTTCGTTACTCCGGGCTAGCCTACAGAGAGATCGCCCACGCATTGGACCTGGCGCCTTCTTCGATTGGATCCCTATTGGTCCGCGCCGAGCGCGAATTCGAAAAGCAATACCGCGCCCTGGGAGAGGAGGAATAATGCAGAAACATCTGACTGACGGTGAACTGCGCGCTGCATTGGATGGTGAACTGGTGCCCGGTCGTCTCCAGCACTTGGAGGCTTGCACCGATTGCCAGCAGAGCCAAATGCAGTTTAAAGATCAAAATGAAAAATTGGAAAGTATTCTGGGCTTTCTAAGCCCCAAGCAGGAACCTGTCCCATCGGCGCATGCGGCCTGGAACCGGTTCACGCAACAAACTTTGCAAAAAAAGGAGATTCCTATGTTCAAACGATGGTTTTCTAGTCCGATGATACGCTTTGGGACGGCTACGCTGGTGATCCTGGCGCTCATCCTTGCGTTCCCTGGCACGCGCGCTCTGGCGGGCGAACTGCTCAACCTGTTCCGCGTCCAGGAGGTACAGGTGGTGCCTGTCGACTTTACGGG
>JAICQC010000085.1 GCA_025938055.1 Anaerolineales bacterium
AGATGGTAGACATCACAGGCACAGCGATCAAAAACACAGAGGCGACATTCAAAAACGTAGTGATGAGGCGCGGGTTTGTCAGTTTCCTCCAAACTGCAGAGCTCGCAAGAAGACCCAGAGGAATGCTGAACAAGAGCAATGCGCTCAACCCACCCGCAGGCGTGCGCCAGAAGGAGGACCAATCCAGCAAGAGCCGGTATATATGACCGGTGAAGAGCCAGATCAAAAACACGGTCACCACGAACCCGGCACGTTCCGGATCTCTAAAGGCTTTCTTCAGCAGCAAATAGAGCAGAATGGAAATCAGAACAAGGACCAATAGAGGTCGAAACAACCAATCTACTGGAACCTGTGAAGCATTTTGAGAATATACGCCGACAATGGAATAAACAGCAAAAGCAAATGGATGAATGATGAGCGGGCGCTTCATCTTGCATTGACGGTCAGTGTTCGCGCTTTTTCAACAATGGCAGGCAAGGCATGAAGAAACGATTCCACATCACCGGGCATGGTATCCTTCCCCAGTGTCACTCGCAGAGAGCCCAAACCCCAGTCGCGGGATAGACCAATGGCATTCATCACATCGCTTGGTTCAGGGTTGCCTGTTTTACAGGCAGAGCCGGACGAACAGGCAAAGCCGGCGGCATCCAGCAGAGTCAACAGCAGATTGCCATCCACGCCTTTGAAGGCAAACGAGGCATGATGAGGCAAACGCGATTCCATGTGACCGGTAAGCCGCGAGTCAGGGATGGTTTCGAGCACGGAACCGATGATCTGATCGCGCAGGGGCTGCACATGCGTAACACGCTGTTCGCGCTCTTCGTTTGTCAACGTTAGCGCCGCTGCGAAACCGACAATGTAGGGCACATTCTGCGTCCCTGCGCGCAGGCTGAATTCCTGCCCTCCGCCTGTCAGATGCGAAATGAGCGGCGTGCCCTTGCGGACATATAACGCGCCGACGCCCTTGGGTCCATAAAATTTGTGCGCGCCAAGCGACATCATGTCCACACCGAGCGCCCGGATGTCCACAGGCAAATAGGCTGCCGCCTGGACCGCATCGGTATGGAAAAGAATGTTATTTGTCCTGCAAATCTCCGCGATCTTTTTGATCGGGTTGATCGTCCCGATTTCATTATTGGCATACATGACGGAGACGATCGCGGTATCATCGCAAATGGCATTTGACACGCTCTCGGGTGTGATCATGCCATGTTCGTCAACGTCGAGCCACTCGATCAGGAAACCTTCGTACTTTTCGAGATGTAATAATGTTTTGGTTACTGCGGGATGTTCGGCACGCGAGGCAAGGATCCATTTGGTTCCGGTCTTCTCTCTCATTGCGTACGCCGCGCCGCGGATCGCAAGGTTATCCGATTCGGATCCACAGGAGGTAAAAATAATTTCTTCCGGCTTGCAGTTCAACACGGCTGCCACGGCCTCGCGCGCCGCGTCGACCGCAGCTTCGGCGACCTGTCCATAACGGTGAACCGAAGAGGGGTTCCCGAATGATGCAGAGAAGTAAGGTGTCATCGCTTCGACGACACGCGCATCCACAGGTGTTGTGGCAGAATAGTCCAAATAGATCATGGCGGGCATTATAGCATGAGCGTCAATGGGAATATGGTAGGGTGTTCAACCTGCGACTGTTGGACAAAAATGAAATTCCAAGTAAAATAGCGCTTCTTGTGGAAAGGAGAAAGAATGCTTAAATTTCGATTAGTAGTTGGTTTGCAGATTTTGATGATGGGAGCCTTGTTGCTCAGTGCATGTGGTGCAGCCGCACCAGACCTCACACCGACGGTGACGGTCAATCCGGATGAAATTCGCACGCAGGCAGTGGGGACGTTCGCTGCTGATCTGACCCTGACCGCCTTTGCAGCACCCACCAATACACCTGCCGCGACCCTGACACCGCTGGCAAGCTTCACACCGGCTGTCACGAGCACGGGTGGTGTGGCTTTCGGTTCAACTGCTCCCGCTGCAGGAGGCACAGCATCCTGTTATGGACTCGCATTTGTCAGTGATGTGACCATTCCAGATAATACGCCCATGACAGCCGGGCAGACGTTCACAAAGACCTGGAAGGTTAGAAATGCCGGTTCCTGCGCCTGGGATGCCGGATTCAAATTTGCATTCACGGGCGGTGATGCAATGGATGGTACAACGTATACCCTGCCATCATCTGTTGCTGCCGGAGCCGTGACTGACATTTCCGTTTCGTTGACCGCACCCAATGCAGCCGGTACGGTCCGCGGCAACTGGCGGATGTCCACTGCCAGCGGACAATTTTTTGGTGATGAGGTCTATGTCCAGGTTGTAGTTGGCGGTGGAGGCGCCGCCCCAACGAACACTGGAGCAGCGGCGACCTCAACGACAGCTCCAGTATCAGATACTGCGACAGCAACTCCTTAAGAAAAAATCCCTTCTCGCTTGAGAAGGGATTTTCAATCCATTCTTAAAAGACTTCAAGCGTTCCCCGTTTTTTGGCTTCCACTTCAAAGACTGCAAACAGAAGATAGCCCAGCAATGCATACACTACACCAACAGCAAGTTCGCCCAACAGCAGCGGTGTGACTTCTGCCAGGCTGGCGCCCTGTACCAGCAGGCGCGCGGCAGCGATTCCGCGGGTGAGTGGCAGGACCGAAGATGTGGCTTGCACCCAGGCAGGGACCTGGTCCAGCCGAACATTCGCGCCTGAGAAGATCAGCAGCAGGAAATAAACAAAGTTATTCACGAACATTACATTGACCGTGATCAGCGCCAGGCAACCCATCAGGAGGCCCAGCCCACAGGTGCTGATGGTAGTAATGAGAATGGTCAATGCGAGAGCAGGAATACTTGTATTCGAGAGGTCGAGTCCCATCAGCAGGACACCCCAGGTGAACGCAATAATCACACCGAGCGCGCCGTCCAAAATATTCATGAAAGCGCGTCCCATGAAGACGACCAGTCGATTGGCAGGCGTGCCAAGGATATAGCCGAGCGTGCCGCTGTCACGGTCGCCGCCAACGCTCATGGTCATGCCATAGATGCCGCTGACCGCCGCGATCTGGAGCGCGTTCCCCACGATATAGAAGCTGGCATTGTCTGCGCTGGTAGCAAATGTGCCAAGGTATACAAAGAAAAACATCTGCGCCAGCGGCATAAGGATCTTGGATGCTATGTATTGAATAGGACGCATCCAGTGGAAGAGCGCAATGTATGAAAGCAGCGCACCCTGCCAAAACAGACGCAGGTTGTTGGAGATAGTTTTCATATTATTCCATTCCCAACGTGGCGTCGGCGCGGGCTTTGTAGAGCATAAGTCTGAATAACCGGGAGGCGATGAGCAGATCGATCAGTGAGAACAGCAGCATCATGCCCCAGGCGAAAAGCGTCGCATTGAGCGGTGCGCCACCCGTCGAGGTGCCGTGCAACGCGACCGCTGCCCAGTAAGGAGGCAAAAGGTACGAGACCGGAGTCGTCCAGCCAGGCAGGAGGGCGATGGGGAATAGAAATCCGCATAAGACATAAACGGGGAATTCCATGGCATTCTGCCAGGCTCGCACACCAGGGTTCATGACAAAGACCGGCGCGATGATGAGTCCAAAACTGATGAATGCAATCACTGCAAGAATGACAGAAACTACAAACAAGAGCGGCTGTTGGACATCGAGTGAATAACCAAATGCAAACGCGGCGATGAAATAGCCCAGCACCATCGAGAGCAGAGATTGAGTGACGTTCGCAAGGTTCTTTCCAAAGACGATCACTTCGAACGGCGTGGGGATCGCCACAAGCGACTCCAACGTTCCGGTCCAGCGCTCAAAGTTAATGCTATTGCCCGAGATGAACAGCAGGCTGGACCATAATCCGGTTAGCCCGCTCCCAACCACGACGAACATCGCCGCGTCCGCCCCTTTATCTTTGAGCATCCAGAGCCCGAGCAGTGCAATGATGATCGGCTGGAAAAGCACGGTAAAGAGGATGAAGCCATCGGTCATCTGCTGGCGGAGGTTCATCTCAGCCACCACCAGAATGGTGCGCCAGTACTTTGCAAGCATGCGGATGTTCATACTTTGCCTCCCACGAGACGCACGTACGCATCCTCCAGGGTCGGTTCGCGGACGATGACACGCCCAACCTTCAGCCCATCGAGGGCAGACATTACATCTGGCACGGCTTCCGCTCCGCGCGCGGTCTGGACAAGCAGGATCTGTTTCTGTCCCTGCTCCTCCACGGAGAGCGAATCGGCGAAGGGAAGGGCGCGCAGTTTTTCGAGGGCGCTTTCGGGCGCGCCGAAGGTTTCCACCTCCACCACATTCAGGTCGCGAACGTGTGTCTTGAGTCCGCCGGGCGTATCGAGAGCAATGATCTTGCCGTGGTTGATCACCGCGATGCGGTCGCAGAGTGCGTCTGCCTCGAACATGTAATGCGTGGTCAGAAGGATGGTCTTTCTCTCAGACTGTAGATTGAGGATTACCTGACGAAACTCGCGCGCCCCCACCGGGTCGAGCCCAAGCGTGGGCTCATCCAGGAAAAGCACATCGGGGTCATGCAACAGCGTGCGCGCCACATGCAGGCGCTGCTTCATGCCACGTGAATAGCCCTGCACCTTTTCGTCGCCGCGCCCATTCAAGCCGACCATGTCGAGCAGATAGGGAATTCGTTTTTTGGTAACATCCGGGTCGATGCTGTAGAGGCTGGCAAAGTAGCGCAGATTGTCAATGCCTGAGAGACGCCAGTACAGACCGCGCTCGCCGCCAAAGATGAACCCGATACGCTTGCGGACCTCCTCCGCCTGTACGACGATGTCGAATCCCTTCACGGAAGCGGAACCCGCCGTCGGGATGAGGAGCGTAGTCAGCATTTTGACGGTGGTGGTCTTGCCCGCGCCATTCGGACCCAGCAAGCCAAACAGCTCGCCCTCCTGAATCTCGAACGAGACATCGTCCACCGCGACGATCTCGCGAGTGGTGCGCTTGATAACGCCGATGGCAGATTTAAACGTCCGGCGCAGATGTGAGACTTCGATTGCGTTTATTACAGTGCTATGCATTCGGTTCCTTAACTGTGGGATATCGAGATTGTACACCCCGCACGCTTCTTCATACAAACATTTTATCCAAACTACCGCTACGCGGCGTGCGGGGTACATGATTTCGCACAAACAAAAAGCGGGCGAGGTCACTCGCCCGCATCGTACAGCGAATGGCTCCGGCTAAATCCCCGCGTTGCTGAGAATAGTCATCATTTGAGAGAGCATCAGGGTAAGATCGGGATGAGTGGTTTCGAAGTGGTCTATCGAATCCTGCAAACGCTCGAGCATGGGTTCGTCTGTCTCGACTTTTTCGTTGGCACGTGCAAGCAGGTTGCGGATGTCGGCTTCGAGATGGCGAAGTCTCTCCCGGCTCGATTCATCTGTAACATCAATTCGCTCGAGCTTATTATGAAGTTTTTCGAGAAGCTCTTTAAGGTTGTTCCGTTCGTTCATGGAAAAGCATCTCCTTTCCATAGTGGAAATGATGGTTAATCTACATTTCTATTGTACAGCTTTTCAACCGGCATTGGATTAATAAATGATGGATTTCCCTACCTGTACCTTTCAGCAGGAAAACTATATACTTGATCAATCGCCCTATCATTCAAAAGGAGAAATGCCATGTCAGGTGAACAGATTCTGGTTTGGATCGTGATCGGTGGGATCGCAGGAATTTTGGCAGAAGCGCTGGTCGGCGGCTTAAGATCCGGGTTGATCGGCGCAATCGTGGTCGGTATCCTGGGCGCCATCATCGGCGGCTGGCTGTTCGGCGTCCTGGGCATCAGCGTCGGGACCGGGATCGTCGCCGAGATCATCAAAGCGTTGATCGGCGCGGCGCTGCTCCTGCTGATCCTGCGAGGAACACGCCGGTTGTAGTTGATTTCTAGCCGTCATAGCGAGATGCGAGAAAACTACTGGCATCTCGCTATGACGGCAAACTAATACAAAATTTCCCTATTTGCTCGTTCAATCTCTTCGTAAATCTTTTTAACCTCTTCCTTCATCTCAGCAGAAACCCCGGCGGTCTGTGGGATGAATTTGACCATGTCGCGCGCCTGGCGCAGAAAGTCCTTGACGCCCGCGATATAGGAAAGGTCGTTTTTGCCTAACTCGGGTGGGACGGGAAAATCGCGCGCCTGTTGGATCAACTTGTGGGCCCGGATGACGCGTTCGGCAGCAGGGATAAGTTTTGCCATAATTTCTCCTCAGTTGATTTTACTACGTGCGAAAATCCATCAAACACGTAAATCCCCTTGACAAAGTAATTAGACTCTTGTAGAATGCAATCGGTTGCACAAAACAAGTCATGAAGAGCAAAAAGTCCGTCCGCACGATCGCTGATATTGCCCGACTGGCTGGGGTTTCCAAGTCCACGGTCTCCAGGGCATTGAACGATAGTCCGCTGATCGGCGACGAGACCAAGGCGAAGATCCGGTCGCTGGCACGCGAGCACAATTTCCAGATCAATATGCCAGCCCGCCGGTTAAGCATGAAGCAGAGCCGAACCATTGCCTTTGTAACCCATGCCTATCACGAAGACTTCTCGGTCGCAGACCTGTTCGGGCTTGAAATCATGGGCGGCATTTCCAGCGGCCTTGCCAGCCGGGAGTACGATCTGCTCGTTATCCATGTAGATCCGTATGACAATAAATGGGCGCACCAGTATTTCGACACGGGCCGCGTAGATGGGTTTATCCTGATGACTGCCACTCGCAAGCAAAATCACGTCAAAGCACTTTTGGAGATCGGCGCTCCGTTTATTATCTGGGGTTTGCCGCAGTCCAAACAAAAATATTGTTCGATCTCGGGCGATAATCTGAGCGGCGGCAGGCTGGCTACTGAACATCTGATCAATCTGGGAAGGCGGCGAATCGGCTTTCTCGGCGGTCCACCCGAGGAAATTGAAGTGCAGCATCGCCAAGCAGGTTATGAGAATGCCCTGCAAGACGCAGGCAGAAAGCCGGAAGCAGCGCTGATGGAATATGGAGACTTCTCAGACACATCGGGGGCAGAAGCCATGAGGCGTCTGTTGAAGAAGGTCGCTGACATCGACGCGGTATTTGTCAACAGCGACCTGATGGCAATCGCCGCGATGGAAACGCTCCGTGAGCAGGGACGCCGCGTGCCCGAAGATATTGCCGTTGTTGGATACGACGACCTCTCGATTGCGGCGCACAGCAACCCGCCTCTTACCACCATCCGGCAGAACATTCCGCTGGCAGGCAAGCTCCTGGCACAAAACCTGATTGAATATCTGCAGACCGGCATGGTGACGAACGTTTCCATTCCCGTCGAGCTGATCGTTAGGAAATCAACATAGCTGATATTTTTTTGGGAAGAAATGCAACCGATTGCAAAAAAACACGCAGGTTCACCCATCACATACAAAATGCTCTCTTTTTTTCGCAATGTGTGCAACCGATTGCATGAATCAATACTGGTAGCTCTAAAAGAAAGGAATAGAAAAATGAATCCATATCCCGCCCTGACTAATATCCGCAGTCATCTCGCCGACAAGTTCTCTGCCTTGCGGATGCGTGCCCTGCGAGATTCTCTCTGGGCAAAAATAATCGGTAGCAACAGTGAGCTGGCGACTTTCCCTGAACAGGCGCCTGAGAAGAGTCCCAACCGCAGGTTTAGCGGTGTAAGGGACATCCCAGTGGAAAAGATCGTTGGTACGCTGAACAGGCAGAGCGACTTTGACAATCGGTTTCGCCCTCTCAAGAGCTACCTCCGCGACCGCTGGGTGAATACTCATCTCACCCTTGAACGAGACGGTTGGTCTCCTATTCTGGTGCATCAGGTCGGCGAGAACTATTACGTAGAGGATGGACATCACCGCGTGTCGGTGGCGCAGATGCTTGGCATGGCGTTTATCCAGGCAAAGGTCTGGGAGTATCCAGGCAAGATTCAAGAGGCGAAGAAGTGCCATCCCACCCCGTGCCCCGATCGAGCTTCCGTCAAGGGATATGCCCGGGTAACCGAATAGTCTTAAAGGCGAAGACCTCAGAGATTTCATGACTCTGAGGTCTTTTCAATTTGCGGCCGAGCCAAGGCGAGGACCTACCTGCGTCTGCGCGTGAAAGAAGTAGGATGCATTTTTGCCGGAATACGCTGTAAGGCAGGTCGGACAGTAGCATTTGAAATTGCTAAAAGAAATTTAACGACAGCACCTATTACCCGATCTCTAATACTTAACATATCGTCTCCTTTCTGAAAATTCCAGATATTTGCAGGACAGGGAGGAGACGTAAAGGATCAGTAACTGTTCTTCAAATATCGGGGAAGCCGATTCGGTTACCTACATTTTATAACGAGAGACTCCCACATGCACTATGGGATACTCTAAATCTCAGATGAGAATTTCCGTTGACAGGTTGCTACCACCAACCCTCTTCCATCTGGAAGAGGGACTGTGATGCGTATGACGGAGTTGTACAGACCTAGATATCTAGATATCCTGAAGTACGCGCTTGGCAGCTTCTACAGCCTCAGAAACGCGATCGAGTTGTTCGATTAGCGCGCCCTGTCCGCGTTCTTTTAGGTCCTGGGATTTCCCCTTGATGCCGCCCCTGAGATGGCTTGCCCTGGACGCCACCTCCGAGACCTTGTCCTTAACAGTCTCGGTGGTGCGATCACGCAGATCCACAGCCTTATCGCGGATCTCCGCCCGCATCTCCTCGCCGGAGCGAGGCGCTAAGAGCAGCATCGCAGTGGCACCAATGAGCCCGCCGACCACGACCCCCGTTAGCACATGCCGGGTCGCCGCAGTCATCTCTCGGACTTCGCTGGCTTCATAACCATAATCATTCATCTTTCTCTCCTTATCGATTAAACGAACACAGAGTCCGCACACAGTTATCGGTTTGTTGCGAAATATCTAACGATGAGTTTCCCAGTTTGTTATGGTCTCGCTCGTCCTGAAACCCTGCGTTTAAAAGACAAAAAGCCCTCGGCTGGGAGGGCTTTTTGATACTACGGTATACATTAAGCAGACGGAACGAAGGTAGGCACGAGATCCGGCTGGATCTCAGCTTGCGGCTGCCGCCACGCGCTATCCGATTCGATCATTCTCAGGGCGGCTTCCACGACCAGCGGATCAAACTGCGATCCTGCATGGGATTTGATTTCCTCCAGAAGACCGGGCAAAGCTAGTCCCTTACGATAAGGACGATCCGTTGTCATGGCATCGATTGCATCTGCCAGGGCAACAATGCGTGCCTCAATGGGAATCTGGCTGCCTTTCAATCCATCTGGATATCCCTTCCCATTAAAGAATTCGTGGTGGTGGCGGACGATGGGAACAACCGACCGCAAGGAGGGACTCTTCGCGATCAGTTCCGCGCCCATCACGACGTGGCGCTTCATCGTTTCGTATTCCTCAGGCGTCAGCTGTGAGGGTTTCCCGAGGATGGTTTTCGGAGTTCCCAACTTACCAATATCGTGGAGCAAGGCTCCCTTACGGATTAATTCCACTTGCCGGTCATCCAGTTTCATGATTTTCGCAATTTCAGTTGCGTAACGGCTCACCTGCTTTGAGTGTCCCAGAACAGACGGATCTCGAAGATCGATAATCTCAGAGAGGATTTCCAATAGGTTTTCATTGAGCTCGACAATCTCCTCAGACCTGTTCTTGAGAATCCCATTTTTCTCGCGTAATTCAATGACCACCTGCTTTGTCCGATCGATGTACTGTTTCTGACTAAGGCGGAGTAGAACCATCGGCACGATTAATAATAGCAAACCAGTATTCCCATCGTGTTTATATCCAAAGACCAGTGCGTACGCGAGCAAGCCAAAGCCCAGGTAGTGAGGCGCCAACCAGCTATATTGTTCCTTCCAGATCAGCCTGGCAGACCGTTTTAGGTCAAGCCCCATGCCAACAGCTATTGACCAGGTGGTGACTGCATATAAGAGCATAGCCGAGGCCAGGCTCAGCACTAATTGGATCAGAGGAACCCACTCAAAATACGGTCTTCTCGTTGCCAGGAGCAAAACCATGCAAAGTGTGCCTGCCATGAGGTGATTGCTGAAATTAAAAAAGAAGCGGTTAAGAGGACTGCGATACTTAATGAGCAGAGTGAGTGCAACCACCAGGCTGACCATAATGACTCCAACGGGCCCGAGGAGCACATAACCCGCCAGGATCGGGATGGCTGAGGTGGACACGGCGGTTTGTCGAAAGTAAAGATCGACCGAGAACCATTCCGCCAGAATAATCAATACTGAGATGATGAAAAGGCTAATCCATGCAGAGGGGGATGCAAAGTACTGCATCGGAGATGTCAGTTGGTACACTCCTGCAAAAGAAAGCAACGCGATCAAAGTAAGACCGCCGATATAGAGTCGGACTGCAAAATTTGACTTGGATGTGTTGCCAGCATCACCCGAATCATCCGACTCTGACACAGATTCAGGGTCCCTGCTTTGATCTTCTTCGGTCGGCGAGTCTCCGGGGCTTGCGTGAATAGTCCGTCTGAGTACAGGCTTTTCTAGGGAAGATTGAACATCAGAGTGCGGAGCGGGGTTGCGCGGTTGCTGATCTTGAACAAAATTTACATATGCATCCTTCGCAAAAGCAAATGCCTGATTTCGACCACTTAATTTCGAGTGATACAGAGCGGCATCCGCATTGTGCGTGATCTCCTCTGTGGTCTGGTCGAAGCTTTCACGGCAGGCAATACCAAAACTCATCGTGACGCGTATGGGTGTGACACTTGTCGGAACAATGAATTCAGCCTCCTGGATCGCTTTGCGAATATGCTCTGCTCTTTCATGCGCCTGCTGGACAGTGGTCTCAGGCATCAGGATGGCAAACTCTTCCCCACCGAAGCGTGCCACAATGTCATAGTCACGCACAGATTGTTTGAGGACCTTGGCGACGCCGATCAACACTTCATCTCCGGCGAGATGCCCATAAGTGTTGTTGATATTTCTTAAAAGGTCCAGGTCTGCCATGATGATGGCAAGTGGGCGGTCAAAACGATTCGCTCGATGAAACTCATTGTCGAATTGCTGCTTGAAATAGCGGTGGTTGAAAAGGCCGGTCTTGCTATCCGTCTCCGTCTGGCGTTCCAGAGCTGGGACACGCAGCGAACCGTAAATCAAATAAAGGGGAATCAGGAACAAGCCGAGGGCAAAATAGTTATATACCCAGACAAAAGAGAGGCTGGCACCAAAATAAAGTAGTGTCAGGTCCAACATCAGAGGAAAGAAATCGAAAACACCCGATGTTTTGAAATTTTCGCCGCGTGCAAGCCAGACCACGATACCTACAGCCAGATGGTTGAGCAGATTGAACGTTGCCATACTCGCGGCGATTGCTGCCGCCGCCTGCCAGGACGCCAGCGTATGGTCAGGATTGATCAGATCGTACATGAGACCAGCCGCCTGCATCACCAGAATATAACAGCCAGTATTAAATAACTGAATGAACCACGCTGGTTTATTCCAGAGCCACTCCACAAGGTTGGAGACAGTAATTACAAGAATGGCTTCTGAAGTGCCATAGAGCGCAAACGTGAAACCATAGACAAGAAAGCTGAAAGTGTAGTGAGACCGATTGGTGGCACCCTGCACCTTCAGGATTAACGCCAATGAGGCAAGCAAGCAGAGAATAATAAGCATCCAGGGATTGCTGAAATCAGTCTTGGTCAAATGCGAGGCGAAAACACCTATTCCCGCGAGATAGATGACGAATAAATACAGCTTGGTGGGCAAAGACATTTCTTTCATGTTAATCCTTGTAAGTACCATCTCTTTCCCGGCACTCGCATAACGGACTGATAAACTTGTTTAGATATAAGGATTTCTCCGTATGGAAGAAATCGGCGAGGCGCATCTACAATCTACAAGATGACTCCAAAGAGCCCCGGGTTCTAGGATGTAACCAATGCAGCTTGCGGAACCGCTGAGCCAGTTCTTTCCTCGGAATACTCTGGTACTGAATCTTCGTCTATGCGGCTCATGACCATATCCACGAACGCATTGACAATTACAGGTTCCCATTGCGTGCCACGGCCCTCCAGCAGGGTCTGAACCGCCTGGCGTGCCGATAACGCCTTGCGATAGGGACGGTCTGACGTCATGGCATCGAAGCTGTCTGCCACAGCGATGACGCGAGCTCCAAACGGGATTTCGTAACCTTTCAGGCGGGATGGGTAACCTTCACCATCCCAGCGCTCGTGGTGATGCCTGATGATGGAGGCGCCTCGTGAGAAATCCCGATACTTCGAGATCAACTCCGCACCCTTTTGGGAGTGAGTTTGCATAATCGCCATTTCCGCCGGGGAAAGACTGCCTGGCTTCATCAAGATCTTATCCGGAATGCCTATCTTCCCAATATCATGCAGGCGCGCTGATGTTTCAATGAGTGTGGCTTCCGGGCCGGCTATTTTCAGTTGAATCAGCGTCTCATGAACCAGATCAGCCACCCTCTTGGAATGACCGCCGGTATAAACATCACGCAGGTCCACGGTATCAGCCATATCCTCCAAAATGCGAATGGTCTCATGCCGCATTTCCTTGATATTTTTGAAGGCGATATAGGTGACGACTACGGGGATTACGAGCAAGGTCAGTGACCAGATATCCTCATAAGCAGCCAGCGTTCCGAGAATAGCGATCAAATACTGGGTTATTTCAAGATAAATTCCCTCCCTGACAACCGATTTCAACGTTGGAATGAATGCTTCCTTAAAGATGAAGGAGTGGGACAGCGAAAATACAACAAAATCAATGACGATGAATGCGAAGGTGCATAAAAGTAATAAACTAAACTGAGACGCTGAACCGTGAAACCCTGGCAGAGGCAGATGAACAATCTGATAACCTAGAAAAACCAGGCACATCCATTGCCCCACGGTGGCGGCAATATCTCTGGACAGGAGTCCGCGTTCCGCACGTGTATGAATGTTTGCGATCAACAATCCCGCTCCCGTAGCAAGAATTGCCATCGGTGCTGAGAGTAGAACGGTTGCCAGGAAAATAGGCAGGTTGACCAGGGATAGCTTCGTGCCACGCAGGAGATGGATGGGGTATTGATTCGCCAGAACGATCGCGCCGGC
>JAICQC010000035.1 GCA_025938055.1 Anaerolineales bacterium
ACCTTTAGCGAGGCTGGAACCTTCCTGCCGAGCAGCGCCAGCACGCCCAGAGCAAATGCAATATCCGTCGCCATGGGCACGCCGATCCCGTTTTGCGTCTCGGTTCCGCGATTGAGCAGGAGGTAAAAAAGGGCAGGCACCAGCATCCCGCCGATGGCAGCCACAATCGGCAGCGAAGCATTCTTAAGGTTGGACAATTCGCCGATGTAAATCTCCCGTTCGATCTCAAGACCGATCAACAGGAAGAAGATCGCCATCAAGCCATCGTTGATCCAATGCTCCAGGCTCTGGTTCAAAGCGAGCCCCCCAGCCTCAAACCCGATCTTGATATGCCAGAAATCCAGGAAACCCTTTCCAAGCGGAGAATTGGCAATCACAATGGCTGTGATCGTACAAAGAATCAAAATAATCCCCGAAGACTTTTCGCTGTCAAAAAATTCCGTGAAGAGCTTCGACAATCTGTTATTTACCGATCCAATGGCCGGTTTCATTCTATTCCTCATTGAGATACCTTTTGGGAGCCCACTGCATCCCACCCGACAAAATAAATTTTGACCCGTACTTCTATGGCAGGAAAACCGAAGACTGGCGCTCCTGCTATTCCTCAGACAAAACGCGCAGCCGTTCGCGGTATTCGGGGATATCGATCATCGGTGGACGCTCCCGTTCAGCGATCTCTTCGATGTCCAGCAGGAAGTTGTCCTGTTCATAACGAATCAACTTCATGGTGGTATTGACATTTTCCAAAATGCTCTGCCCATAACGCGACTCCAGCTTGCGGATCACAGCCTGGATGATGGCAAAGGACATTTTGCTTAATGCCTCCAACGGCTGATTGTGGTGGATGCGTTCCTTTAGATCCACCTGGGCAATGGCATTGAGTCCGAATTTTTCCAGCACATCGATGAGCATGCCGATCTCCACGCCGTAGCCCGAGAAAAAGCCGACCTGTTCAAGCGCGGCGCGCCGCCCGCCATACTCCCCCGAGAGCGGCTGGATGACGCCGGAGAGCTCGGGATAGAACAGGTTCAAGAGAGGACGCGCGGTCAGTTCCGTGACCCTGCCCCCGCCGCCCGCCTGGATCTTATCGCCCACCCTCAACGGGCGCCGGTAAAATCCCTTGACAAACTGGATGTCGGGCCGCAGCAGCAGGGGTCCGATCAAGCCATAGGCAAAGCGCGGATGGATATTGACGATGTCTGTATCCAGCCAGATGACGATGTCACCATGGGTGCAATACAGGCTTTTCCAGAGCGCCTCTCCTTTGCCGCGTCGTGACCCGTACTTTGGCAAAACAGATTGATGGATATACACAGGGACGCCCAGCTCCTGCGCGATCTCTCGCGTACGGTCATCGGAGTTGGAGTCGATTAACACAATTTCGTCCAGCAGCGGTGCGGTTTCGACCAGTGCCCCTTTGATCGTCTGGATCACGTTGCCCACCGTCTTCTCCTCATTCAGCGCCGGGAGTGCCAGGCTGATGGAAAACCCACGTTCACGCTTCAGGCTCAGCAGGTAATTCAGATCCCGAAACTCATGGGCATGGAACGTATTCTCTGCAAACCACTTGTCCACCAGCACAGAGATGGCGGTCTGCCCGGCCTCTTCACTTTCAGCATTGAGCACGAAGGATCGCTTTGTCTTGACGACGATCACCCCACAGTTGCTCTCCATCATGATCCGTTCTGCCACGGGACCAATGGAAGTGGCCTCGTCCGCCGGACGCGCGCTGGCACCCAGTACGATCAAATCAAACTGACGCGAAATATCAAAGATCACCTCTGCCGGGCTGTCCGTCACGATCTGCTGGTTCTTTATTTCAGGCAGATTCTTCAGAACGCGTTCCATTCCCAGAAAAGCCGCGTCCTGTTTCGTGGCAGGGACAGTGGGAACAACATGCAGGGAGGTAATGTCCATATGGCGGAACTGCCGCATCGCCAGGGCAGTCCGCAGCGCAAGCTCTGAATAAGGTCCGCCGCGGATAGGGATCAAAACATTATTGAAGTCATCTGATATCTTGGAGTTGACAATAGCAATGTCGCAGGGTGGATGCGTAAGCGCCTCGGTTGGGGTCGTTCGAAAGCTCTCGAAGTGACAGGGATACTCCAGGATCAGAAGATCCGGCTTTTCCCTTTCGGTCACTCGCAGGATTTCATCCCAGGGCTGGTGGGTGGCATAGACCTCCGACCAGCGATGGACATGGCCCGCATCGGAAAGTCTTTTCAACATCTGGCGGACTTCCTGGACATGCACGGCGCCGCTGCTCAGCGATTCACCTTCAGGAACATGGACAAGCCCGACCAGCATCACATCCTGTCCACCGGCAATCGCACGTGCGGCATTCAATGCCGAGGTCTGCTCGCAACCCTGTATGATCGGCACAAGGACTTTTTTTGAAAACCTACTTTTCGAGGGTGTTTTCATAAAACCTCCCGGGTTCACTCCACAAGAAACGGCTCAATCTCGCGTGTATAAATGCGCTCCCATGTGTAGCGCCTGCGCACATCCGCCCGCATGCGAAACACGGAATTTAAGGAAAGATGATTCGCAATCCGATTGGCAAGTTCAAGCGGCTCGGCATCGGGCGAAAAATACGTGACCTTGGTTCCGCCCAGACTCCGCAGTGGAGGGATATCAGAACAGAAGATTGGCAGGCTTGCCAGCCCGGCTTCCAGAATGGGGATGCCAAACCCCTCCTCACGTGAAGGCAAAAACAAGGCATCGGCGAGGTGATAGAAATCCGAGATGACCGTATCGGGGAGATATTCCTCCGTTAGCTCTGCCAGAAAATGGACGACGCCGTCGAGCCGCAGTTCCCTGCGGAGTGCATCCAGCATTTCGAAGTAGGTGACATTGGAAGGGTTATGTGGTCCCAGCGGGCCTGTGATCACCAGTTTTGTATCGGGAAAATGCTGCAGAAGGCTTGCACAGACTCGCAATGCCAGCTCGATGTTTTTCCTCGGCGTAATGCGCACCGGCAGTAGGAATAGAGGTGAGGCGTTGAGCAGATCCAGGTTCTTCACATACTCCTGCGTTTGCGCATCCAGCTTATGGAATGCGGCAGCATCCACCCCGTTAGGAATTACTGCGATCTCCTCCTCATTGATCCGCATCAGCTCCGCAAGTTCCTGCTGGCGCATCTCCGAGATCGTAACCTGCTTCACACCGATCCACGCTTGTTTAAGCAAATCCCATGGGTACCCATCATGCAATTCATCCCCGTAACGCGGCGTCGTCCATGCCAGGTCGTGGTGCCACAGGATGACTCGTACATCATCGGTGAGATTCCGCACGGCGGCGGTCAGGGCGAGGTTTTTGTGCAGTGAGCATACATTGTGCGCAATGAGAATCTCGGCATCATCCAGGGCTTCATGCAAGTGGGCGGTAAGAGAATCTACCAGCCCAGAAAATTCCGTCGGGATATGCCCGGCATCCAGTGCCGCCTTGACCGCCAGAACCTCCGGGTGGCGCGAATCCGCCAGGGGAAGATGCATGAACGGAATGCGCGGGTCGGTCTGCTTCCCACGGCCCGCTACAACCCGCACCTGGTGACCGGCATCCGCCATCAAGCGGGCATGGTGACTCAGCACGCTCTCAACACCTCCGACAATGGGAGGCGCCGAATAGTGCAGGAGCGCAACCTTTGTCACCGTGATGTTTCCTGCGCAGACTGGATCGCCAGGTCTATAAACACTGCCGAAGACCAGCCAAACATGGAGGCAGCCGTTGGGGGATTCTCACCCGTGACCGAATCGTAATATTCGTAAATATCGTCGCGCGAATTAATCAAATCCAGTGTGCGCCGGCGCAACTCCTGTGCCAGGTCCTGATAGCCTGAGCGCTGCAAGCCTTCGATCAGCAGGTAATTTACGTTCACCCACGTCGGACCGCGCCACATGATCCCGGGCGTGTATTTTGGATCATCCATTGCCACGGTCGGCACAGGATAACGCGACCAAAACTGGCGCTCATCTGTGAGATGGGCAACCAGGCGCTCGGAGATTTTCGCCGGCAGTTGCCCTGTGATCAACGGGAACAGGTTGAAAGGAGTCCGGACATTCACAATAGACCCGTTCCGGCGCGCCCAGAAGAAGCCGCTCTCCTCATCCCAGGTGAGCTGCACAAGGCGTCGAGCCATCGCCTCAGCGCGTCCCTGCCACAGTTCCGCATCCTCCTGCTTGCCAATCGCACCCGCGATTTTCGAAAGAGCTTCCTGCTGTAGATAAAGGTAGGTGTTGAGGTCCGGCGATTCCACCGGCATGCCATCGTCCCACAAGGGACTGTCATCCAACCCCGATGAATAAGGATGCTGATATTCACACAGAACGTTGCCATCCGTGTCATTATTTTCGAACCACCAGTTATTCGAGCGGACGATGGGTTCATAGATTTCATCCATGAACTCACGGTCTCCATCATGCTCATAAAGCTTATAGGCAGCCCAGGCAAGTAGAGGCGGTTTTGTCACATCTGCAACAATCGGGTGATCGAGGCGGGTTACCGTGCCTTCGTCGTGGATGGCGTCGGGGATCATGCCATCTTCGCGCTGGTGATCCAGCACGATACGGATCTGGTCGTGCGCCAGGTGTTTATCTAAATGACGATACGCCAGCGCGTGAAAATAAGCATCCCATTGCCAGACGCCCACATAATGAATCATGGATGGCGTCATTGCTTCGCGGGTTGTATAGAAACGTGTTGAGATCAGACCTGCGCGCATGATCCACCAGGCAAAGTAATACTGAGCTTTGTATTCCTCCTCCACCTGTGGTGCAGATGCAAACCAGTTGTGCCAGCGCTGCGCGGCCTCCTCCATCGCCCTGGCGATATCTGGAATGTAGCGATTAAAGCCAAGACGCGGCGTAATGTTCAGCAGCAGTGCTTTGCCTCCATCGGAGGCATCCAGGTGCAGGTGGACGGACTGGTGCTCTGTCCCAAGAGCCGCGGTGGCATGGGAAACAATTCGGGCGTTGGTGGTATAGGCGACATTGCGGCGGATATCACCTGTCAGACGCAGCACCCCGCCGCGACGATCTGTTTGAATTTTGTCCAGGTTGGCATTGAACTTAATCACGCACTCCGCAGTCGGGAGCGTAATCAGCACCGTTTCGATATCCACAAACGCCAGGCTGAATGTGCCAAGACGGGTCTGAAAATCGATGCGATGGGGATACGTGGTCACTTCCATGTCCAGCAGATTGCCGTCGCGGTCAGTAAAGACCCACTGATCGATCAGAGGCGGGCGGTTACGATACGCCGCGAGCTGCCCTTCACGTTTGAACCAGCGTTCCGCCAGCCGGAAGGTAAGCTGTCCGTCAGATTGAAAGATGAGCAGCCGTGAGCCGCGCTCGCTAAAGGGAATCTGGCTTAAGTTGATTCTGTCTTTAAGAAGATTCAAATACTCTGAATTGGTACTTGTGTTCATTCCTTGATCCTTAACCATAAAGTTTGATACGGCTCCAGATCCAAAGAGCCGTTCATATCATGACCTGTCTTCAGGTCTATAAACTGACCTGAAGAGAAAGCAGGCATTCTCTTCAAGGCGTCTCCTATCTGTTGGGGTTGGTCCGAAATATTATGCAGGCATAACACGCGTTCGCTTCCATCCGGCGAAGTGCGCAATAGCGCGAAGACCGTCTCGCCACTATCCACGACCTCCTGCCCGCCATGAGGATGGAATGCCGGGGAAGTACTGCGTGCCTGCAGCAATTGAACATAGCGCTGGAAGACATGATGTATTAATGATGCATCATTGGATAATTCACTTTCGAAGTCGGGCAGGTCGAACTTTTGACGATTGATCGTGCGGTTCCGCCCGGTCTGGTCAACGCCCGCGTGCCAGCTGCGCGAACCGAACAGGCTGTGGAAGTAGATGCCTGGCACTCCCACCAGCGCCAGCATGATTGCTTGCGCAGTCATAAACCGCCTGACCTGTATTTCGAGAGGTTCCTGCGCGCCCGGGTCGGAGAGTGCATCGAAATAATTGATATTGAGCTCGTAGGGAATCTGCGCGCCGTCGGCAACATGTTTGTACGATACCAGACCGCCGTGCTGAATCACCCGTGCGACAATCGCATCGATCTCCTCCTCCGAGAGAATGCCGCGCGCCGGGTTGACTCCGATCCCATCATGAGATGCCAGGAAGTTGAAAAACGTGGTCCGGTCGGAGGGCAGTTTCAGCCCGGCAGCCCATTCCGAAAGCGTGCGGCTGTTCCCGGTGTAAAAGGCGTGCAGCACCAAGGGCGGCAGGGCAAAGTTGTAGACCATCTGTGCTTCATCATATCCATTCCCAAAATAAGAGATGTTGTCGCGGTGTGGGACGTTCGTCTCTGTGATCAATACTACATGCGGCGCGACCTCATCGAGCACCGAACGGAAGAGACGAATAATGCGGTGAGTCTGCGGCAGATGGAGACAGGATGTACCGATCTCCTTCCAGAGAAACGCGATGGCATCCAGGCGGATGAGCTGCGCACCCTGCGCTACATACAAAAGCAATGTATCAACGATTTCCAGAAGCAGGTCTGGGTTTTGGAAGTTGAGATCCACCTGATCCGCACTGAAGGTCGTCCACACTCGCTTCGGACCGGAGTCTGTGTCAAACGTCGTCAGGAGCGGCAGGGCGCGTGGCCGCACAACTTGTGAGAGGTCAGGGTTCCCCTCTACGACGATGAAATAGTCTCGATAACGAGGCTCATCCCTCAGGAATGCCTGGAACCACTCATGCTGGACGGAGGCGTGGTTGATCACCGCATCGAACATCAGGCGGAAGTGCTCCTGCATCCGGGAGATGTCCTGCCAAACGCCCAGTGCTGGATCAACCTGACGGTAGTCAGCAACTGAAAAACCATCATCCGATGTCCATGGATAGAATGGCAGGATGTGAATCCCACTCACAATGCTGTTCAGGTACTGGTTGCAGAACCTGCCCAGGGTTTGCAGCGGGTTCTCACCAGAGGACTGCACCTGGTCTCCGTAGGTAATCAGGATCGAGTCTTCCTCCGTCAGTTCACGTGTAGGTGCGGGGATGCGCGGACGATAATCATCCACGATCTTTTGCAGTCGCTCCAGTATCTGTGGCGCCCGCTCTGCTCCGTAGAGAAAAGACAAATGAGAAACGACTGTTCTTGTCTTTTGTTTCATAAAGATTTTTTCTCCTTCCGTCAGGAGCTCTTTTTCTTCCCCCCTGCCATCAGCGATAAATATCGACCCGCAATTTTTATACCATAAAATTATGAGTCTAATCAATTCTGGGAGCAATTACAGTTTTGATTGAAGGATTGTTATTATAGAGAAACGCTCTTTCGGCAAGGGTCTCCGACCTTGCCGAAAGACAGACCGATGATCTCAGCAAATAAATTTACGAACAATTTTCGTATGAGGACCAGAGACCTGCGGTCAAGTCTCGGCGGGGCGCAGACCCACGCCGAGCGAGATAAAGATTTTCGATAATAAAAAAGACGGGTAGAGAGTCCCTGCCCGTCGACTGGATGATTATAGGGGCGTAATCATCAATTGTTCCTAGATTGCTCCAATCCTGTCAACCCACCTTAATATTCACCCGGTGCCAGGCATTATTCATATATCCCTTAAAATTCCAAACCTGCGAAATATCCTGTGGCTGCGTGTTGGCAGCGGTGTCCATGGCGCGCACAACGAGCTGATATTTTCCAGGTATCAACTTAAAGTTTGCCTTCCATAACGTCCACGCCCAACAACTTGGATCATGGAACAATTCGGCTTGGACCCAGGTGAGACCTCCATCACAGGAAACATCTACACGCGCAATTTCCCTCCCGCCTGCCATCGAATATCCCTGCACTGTGACAACACCAGGCCGGACCCATTCATTTTCATCGTGTGAACAGATCACCGAGGTAACATTCATTTCACCAAGCATCACGCCATCCTCCCATTCCACCGTCTCAGGGCGCGTATGCGGGGCAAACAGCCGATAGGCATGGCTTTGAAAATAATTTTGTGATGGCTCGTTTTGCACGGTAATTTGATCCAGCCACTTCACACTGCGCGCGCCAATATAACCTGGCACGATCGCCCGCAGGGGGAATCCATGCACAGGGGTAAGCGGCTCGCCGTTCATCTCGTACGCCAGAATCACTTCAGGACCCAATGCTTTTCCGAGTGGAATCGACCCGCCATATCGAAACTGCTTATGGTGACGTTCCACCTGATCCAGCCCGCGAAATTCCACATGCAGAGGAAGATCCGTTTCACGTTCCACACCGGCTTGTGCCAGCACATCCCGAAGCCTAACCCCGGACCAGACCGCGTGACTGATCGCTTCCACGCCCCATCCCAACTCATTGGGGATCGATTCCAGAGCCATTAATTCCTCACGCCGATTGCCCGCACATTGTAGGGTAGCGGAAACATCCACACGCTCAAAGTTATCTTGAACATCATCCAACGATAAGGACAAAGGCTGCAAAACCCCGCCACTGATTTGCAAACGATAAGAGCGCATGTCCACTTCAGGCACATCCCCATGATTGCGGACAAAGAACAAATTGGTCGGCGTGATATACGATTGACTTAATAACCTGGGTGGCGGTCCCGCGTTGAACGGGTGTGCCTGTCTCACTACAAAATCAGGGTGTTTATCAAAAGATATATTGAGCATAAATATCGCCTTGTTTCAACTAAAGCTCTATAGAGAAACAACGACCGGCTCTGTATCCGTCACCGTAACGGACTTACCATTTGCAAAGAGCACTTCGGTCTTATCCTGCCCCCGGATAAGTTTTAACCCGCGATACCCGATCGTCACATCCCAAGGGAAAGGATTTCTGCCTTCCAGTTTTACACGCGTGCCGGAAAGGATCTCAACGCCAAGCACGCGCAGGAACAGATCCACGGGAGCAAGTCCATTTAACGAGTTGCGCTCACCCATGCCTGTCCCATTTTCGGCGTGGTAGCGCGCATAGAACGCATGGTTCTGCTTGAGGTTTTGAATTATGCCCGTCATAAGATGCGCCACCAGTCGCGCCGCGTCAGAACGGAATCCATACCTGAGCAAGCCCTCGGCAATGAACAGGTTCCAGGGCAGGTGGACAGCCTGTGAGATGGCTTCGGCTTCAGGCTGGTTCAACGGGAATGCCGCGCAGGCGGGCACACCAAAGGGACGGTTGAAGCGGCTCGCATCCAGCAGGGCGCGCCCGATCATGGTCTGGGCGTGCTGGTCATCCGGAATGCCAGCCCAGAGCGGCATGAAAAGTGTGTGGTCTTCAGTGGTGAAATCCAGCGTGCTGATGATGATCGTATCTTCCTCCGCCAGCCCTCGCACCGAAACCTTCGCCAGCTTCGAGTAAACCTTCTGCGTGGTAAACACCGAGCCGCGGTTGTGCCATTGATAATCGCCGCTCCTGACCACTTCGTCCGCAGCTTTCGATGCGAATTGATGAATACGGATCTCGGGCCGCTTCGCTGTGGGGCTGTGAGTCCGCACTTCGATCAACAGGCGGATCGGCTGCTCGAACTTCAACTTGGGCGAAACTACGCCGGCGCCCTGCTGCTTCACCAGCACCTTGCCCGCCAGGCTTAGTCCGGTGTCGCGGTCACGATAATGATACAGACCCGTGCGCGGCTGCCAGGTGGACTCGATAGACGTGCGCAGCTTGGCAGCTTGTTCATGGAGCAGAGGCAGGGCATCGTACCGTTCGAGGCGCTCCGCCATTTTGATAAGACAGGCTGCTTCATGATAGAGCATTGCCTCCAATGCCGGGCTGTGAACCTGGGTAATGTCCACGCCGAGAGACCAGGCGTGCCAGGCGTCGAACAGGGGATGATCCTCAAACCCTGTCTGCAGGATATGTTTCCACTGCGGCAGACCATCCCGGTCCTCATCGTATTCAGGAGAAAACCATGACCAGAAAAACGTATGCAGCTTGGGAAATACTTCATGTAGAAACTTCTGGTCTTCCGCTTTTTCATACAGCTTCCAGGCGAGGCTTGCCAGGATGGGCGCGGCAAGATAACGCCCGCGCTGACCAGCCATGCCGGGTTTTCCATCGATGAAGCCCTCTTCGTTCTGAATCGCCAGGAAATTTTCCAGCAGATCGCGCGCCGCCTCCGAGGCAGGCAGGACGCTCGACACATAATAGGCATCGAACGGAGTTTGCCCATTCCACGAGACGGGATAATCGGTGCCATCGCCTTTGGGCGAATAGCCGTTGTCGGGTCCGCGCGTGGAGACGAGGGATGGGCAGGGTAAATGCGTATCCGGTGGAAAGAACAATCCGAAAGCAGCATTCTGACTAAGGGCAAATGCGGCGTCCCAATCCCTGTCACCGGTGCGGATGTCGATCGTCTGGCTGGAATTGAGCAGCTCGAGCCGGGCGCGTTCTGCCTCCCAGGGGCGCGCCGAGGTTTGGCGGGCGAGGTCGAACGAGGACTGCAATTGGTCTGTCGCGGCTTGGACCCAGGTGAGAGTCCGGGTGGCGCCGGGACCCAGATCAAGGTCCAGGAAGAGGGAAGGATGCGGACCCGAGCCGGGCGCGGGACCACCGGTCAAAAAGAGCACGGGGAAGAGTCCGCCGGTTTGCCCTGCAAGAATATTGACCATTTGCAGCTGCGTCGCGGTCATGCTCTGCCCTGTGATCGGCGTGAGGAGCGCGCAGACCTCCAGACGGATATTCCGTGTGGCGCTGGTCTTGTTGACAACCGTCATGCGGCTGCTGACCGCATTGGACTGTGGAACCCAGTACTCGGTTGTAACGTCTATGTTCTTTAGAGGAGAGTAGTCCAGGATGAGAAAATTCGGGTAAAAGCGGCGGAGAGTCGGCGGCAGGGCAAATGCAGCCGGGTCACTGACGATTTTCCCGTTTTCGCTGAAACGCAGAAAAATTCGCATGGCTTTTGCACGCAGCCCGTACGTGGTGTGAAGCGAAAGCGCAGGAGGCTCCCCGCCGCCGGCAATGGCGAGTTCCCAGATGTGGTCGTTGAGGTAGTCGGGAATGGAGAGGCGTGAATCCGCCGCGAGGTTGAGGCAGAGCGGGTCTCCCAGGGCAAGTGACCAATCACGCATAGGTGTATTGTATTACAAAGTGCCGCTTCTCTGACGTAATTTTATTTTTGATCTTCACCCTGCACAGTGTTGTAAAAGTCAATTTGTTTATAAGACAAGCGGCAGGCAGACTATCAAGAGGTCAAAGGGTATAATTTAGTCTTCTAGTCTGATAGTTGGCTAGTTTGCTAGTCGACGAAAAGACTAAGGACAAGCAGACGAGGAGACTAACCCCCATGGGACTCTACTTTGAAGAATTCAGCGTCGGGCAGAAAGTGATCACAGAAAAACGAACGATCACTGAAAACGATATCATGTCCTTTGCCGCCTTATCCGGCGATAACAACCGCATCCATACCGATCCTGAATTCAGCAAGACGACGATGTTTGGCAGGCAGGTGGCACATGGGCTGTTAGGATTGTCCATCGCCTCAGGTCTGGCATGGCAGACCGGAATTCTGGATGGCACCGTGATCGCTTTCCGTGAGGTGAACGAGTGGAAGTTTGTGAAGCCGGTGTTTATTGGAGACACGATTTATGTCGACCTGGAAGTGAAAGAAACAAAATCCCTGCCGCGTATCGGCGGAGGCTCGGTGACAATCACACTTGAAATAAAAAATCAGAACGAGGAAGTGTGTCATCGTGGATCGTGGACCGTGTTGATGATGAGTACACCTAAATAGACCCTTAACCTAAGACACTAAAGGTCTATTCTGTAACAAGACCTTGCGTTTGCAGAACGCCGTGCCTACCACACACTGTAAATGATAAAGGAGACCTTTAGGGTCTAGATACAAATTTGGTGAATTTATGACTAGTGACGAAGAAAAAAGAAGAGAAGAAGAGAATAGAAGATTCCTAAAACGGCTGATTGATTCGGAGGCGGAGACCCGGGCAGATGTGCCGATTGATCCGAAGGAGGAAGAGTCCGACCCGAACGCGACAACCAAAGCAAGCCCAGCCCATCGCACGCCGACTCCCACGCCGAACATCCCTCTGGATGAAAATAACATGCCGCTGCCGCGCCGGGTGGATGAACTCGACCTGGATGGCACGCGCGTTTCGCCGGTTGCATATGAGTCGCCGAGCCGCACAAGGAACGCGCAGAGCGCGCGAACGCGACTGGCGCCGCCCGTCCAACCCCCGATCCAGCCTACGGCTGCGGACGGTGTGACTCCGTTCCACTGGAGGAGCGGCTGGGGCGGCTGCCTGGTACGCGGGTTGCTTATTTCGCTCTTTGGCATGGTCGTGCTGCTGATCATCGGCGGGTCTGCGCTGCTGTTTTCGTACTATTCCATTGCACGTACTTTGCCCAGCGTGGAGGATTTGCAAAACCGCGCCTCTCAGTTTGAAACGACGCGTATTTTGGACCGGAACGGGAATCCACTTTACGAGATCCTCGATCCGAATGCCGGGCGCCGCACCTATGTAACCCTCGACCGCATCTCTCCTATGCTCATTGCCGCCACCATTGCCACTGAAGACGCGGACTTTTATGAGCATCCCGGCTTTGATGTCGTGGCGATCATGCGCGCCCTGTGGGAGAACTATCGCACCGGCGGGGAGGGCGGCGGCGCATCCACCATTACCCAGCAGCTTGCACGGGCATTACTACTCACCCCGGAAGAGCGCGCCGAGCGGACCTACTCCCGCAAAGTTCGGGAGATCATCCTGGCGGCGGAGATCACGCGCCGTTATCCCAAGGACGATATCCTCGAACTGTATCTCAATGAAATTTATTATGGCAATCTTGCCTATGGCATCGAAGCCGCTGCAGAGACGTACTTTGGCAAGACAGCCAACCAGCTCACTCTGGCAGAGGCATCCTTCCTGGCAGGGCTGCCCCAATCTCCCTCCGTCTATGACATCTACACCAATCCCGAAGTGACGCTGGCGCGCCAGCAGCAGGTTCTGGTGCTGATGTATGCGCTGAGCCAGACGGATGGATGTATCACCGTCAGCAACAGTGATGTGCCCATCTGTGTGGATGAGGTCGCTGCCACGAGTGCGGCGAATGAGATGAAGAGCTACACGTTTAATTCACCGAACGTGACCTCCCGCTATCCTCACTGGGTCAACTTCGTCCGTTCGGAACTGGAAAAGCTGTATGACGCGCAGACGATCTATCGCTCAGGTTTCATTGTGTACACTACGATCGACCCTGCGCTGCAGGACGAAGCGCAGAGGCTGGTTACAGAACAGGTGGCGCTGCTCGCGGATAAGAACGCGCACAACGGAGCTATGGTGGCGATCAAGCCGTCCACTGGAGAGATCCTTGCGATGGTGGGTTCACCAGACTTCAATAACGATGCGATCTCCGGTCAGATCAACATGGCAGACAGCCCCACGCGACAGCCGGGCTCGTCCATCAAGCCCATCAACTATATTGCCGCATTCGAAAAAGGCTGGACGCCCGCCACGTTGATATGGGATGTGTCCAGCGAATTCCCACCCTCAGGCGACCCGAACGATACGCGTGAGCCGTACCGCCCTGTCAACTATGACGGAAACTTCCACGGTCCGGTCACGGTGCGTACCGCTTTATCCAATTCGTTTAATGTCCCGGCTGTGAAGACGCTGGATTTTGTCAAAATTTATGATGACCCGAATACGCCACACAGGGACGGCATGATCGAGATGGCAGAACGGCTGGGCATCACCACCTTCACCAGACCGGACTATGGCTTATCCCTGACGCTGGGGGGCGGCGATGTCAGCCTGCTGGAGTTGACCTCTGCATATTCCGTGTTCGCCAATGGCGGCAAAAAGGTTCCGCCCGTTGCCATCCTGCGGATCGTAGACTTCGAGGGCAACGTTGTGTACGAGTACCAGCCGCCTCAACCTGAGCAGGTTGTTCGTGAGGAACACGCATTCCTGATCTCCTCCATCCTTTCTGATAATGAAGCGCGGGCATGGATGTTCGGTCGCAACTCGCTCCTGAACCTGCCGTTCCAGGTCGCCGCCAAGACCGGCACCACCAACGATTTCCGCGATAACTGGACTCTGGGCTATACCCCCGATCTGGTGACCGGCGTCTGGGTGGGCAATGCAGATTACACACCCATGGTCAATACAACGGGTCTTACCGGTGCCGCACCGATCTGGTCCTCGTTCATGCAGTATGCCGTACCCATTGTCAGCGGCGGCGCACCAACGCCCTTCTCCGTGCCCGCAGGCATCACACAAAGAGCAGTCTGTTCCATTTCAGGAGTAGAAGCATCACAATCCTGCCGCGGCGGTCAGCGCAATGAATTTTTCGTAAGCGACCAGCCTCCTCTGCCGCCCTCGCAGGATCTATTGCGCCGCGTCAACATCGATACATGGACCGGCTTGATCGCCGGAAATGCCTGTCAGGAATTCGTCAAGGATGACCTGGTGATGAACGTCAGCGACAAATGGGGACGGCAGTGGCTGCGTTCCGGCGCAGGCCGCGACTGGCTTGAGTCACATGATCTGCCGCGCAACCCGTTCTTCGCGCCCGATCGCGAGTGCAGCGAAGCTGACCCGCGTCCCGTTCTCCAGTTCAGCAACCTGAATGAAAGCACGGTCGTTACTACTACCTCCCTCGATATCCAGGGCGTCATCGACGTCAGGAACGGCGGTTTCACAGGCTGGCGGCTTGAATACGGCGCCGGGCAGGATCCCGGAGAATGGAATGTTCTTGCGCAGGGGACGAACGCCATTCCAAATCCCTCGCTGATCCATACCTGGAACCTGGAGGGAATCCAGGAGACTCAAGTCACCCTGCGGCTGTATCTCTCCAACGGAGAGGATAATTATGCCGAACGCCGCGTGACAATAACGCTCAACCTGCCCACACCAACCGCGTCGCCTACAGAAACGCCCACGCAATTCCCACCCACTGTGATCCCCACAGATACATCCATTCCCGTCACGCCCACGGAAACGCCCACTCAGTTCCCAACCGACACACCGACGGAAACCCCGGAAGAAGAAGACGATGATGAAGATGAATAAAAATCACCCCGCCATCTGGCGGGGTGATTTTTAATTGCCATAGATTTATTTATCGACAGACTCAGCCGAGACAGATGAGGCTGGCGCCCGCCGGGACTGGGCGTCCTGCACTGCCCGGATACCGTTGTTGACCTGATTGGAAATTCGTTCCAGTTCCGCTTGCAGCTGCGTGAGGCTGTCGATCACGTAATCGTCCGCATCGGCGCGGATCCCATCTGCCTCGGCGCGTGCCTGTATCAGGACTTGATCGGCGCGGCGCTGTGCATCCTGCATGACAGGGTCTTTTCCTACAAGCTGGTCGGCTTTTTGGCGGGCGATCTCGAGGGTGCGGTTGGCTTCCTCCTGCGCCTGCGCCAGCACACGGTCCCGCTGACCGAGAAGCTGCTGTGCCTTCTTCACTTCCTCAGGAATCGCGATGCGCATCTGGTCAATGATATCGAGCATGCGGTCTTCGTCCACCATCACGTTGCGCGTGAGCGGAATGCTCTTGCTCTCATTGAACAGTTCTTCGAGTCGGTCAATTAATTGCAGGATATCCATAGAAGCCTCCGTGGAACGGATGACTGTAATTCTATCGCACTTTTAATCACGCAACGCATTCGGGAGGGCATGTCCATCACCCAGACTCATGACTTTTTTTTTCAACGCCTCTTCCACATGCACAGGCACCATGCTGGAAACATCCCCGCCCAGAGAGGCGATTTCCTTGACCGTGCTGGAGGAAAGGAAGGTATGCTCTTCGGCGGTGATGAACGCCACCGTTTCGATATCGCTGGCAAGACGCTGATTCGCCAAACCCATGCGAAACTCAAACTCGAAGTCAGAGAACACGCGCAATCCACGCACAATCACATGGGCATCGATCTGACGGGCAAACTCCACGGTGAGTCCGCTGTAGCCCGTCACCTTGATCTTCGAGTTGCCGTTTAACGCCTGCCGTACGAGTTCCATGCGTTCCTCGGGCGAGAACATCAGTGATTTCAATGGCTTATCGTACACAGCCATCACCACTTCATCGAATATGCGCGAGGCGCGTGAAGCAATATCAATATGACCGTAATGAATGGGATCGAACGTCCCGGGGAATAATGCTCTGACCATGTTTTGTCTGCTAGTCCTTTGTCTTCTAGTCTTATCGTCTTTCATCATATAACCATCGCGCGGCCACTGCGTTGGAGTACCGGTGACCAAGCGACCAATTAGCTGCCAAACTGTCCAACTACCTAACTTACATCCCCTTTGCCATCGCCCCAGAATCTTCCAAAGGCTTCTGCCAGCAGAGCATGTTCGGGTTGATTCAAATAAGGATCACGTTCAAATAACGTTTGTGCCTGCACGCGTGCCCTCTCGATCAGCTTCACATCGGTAATGCTCGCCATGCGCAATCCGCTGGAGTAGCCGGACTGGCGCGTCCCCAAAAATTCACCGGGACCGCGCTGCTGCAGATCTTTCTCTGCCAGCACAAAGCCATCGTTTGAATCGGACATGGCTTGCAATCGCTCGTTCTCTGCCGCGTCTTCATGGGTAGGGATCAGCAGACAATAGGATTGGTCTGACCCGCGCCCGACGCGCCCGCGCAGCTGGTGCAGCTGCGCCAGCCCGAACCGGTCCGCGCCTTCGATGAGCATCACCGTTGCATTTGGCACATCCACACCGACTTCGATGACGGTCGTCGAAACGAGGATGTTGTATTTCCGGTCTCGGAACTTGAACATCACATCGTCTTTTTCCTGAGGACGCATCCGCCCGTGCAGCAAGCCTAACTTCATGTCAGGGAAGACTTCCTTCGAGAGCGTCTCGTAATCGTCAACCGCAGCGCGGGCTTCGATCTTGTCACTCTCTTCGATCAGCGGATAAATGATGAATGCCTGTTTGCCATCCTTGATCTGCCCGCGCAATAACGTGAAGGCACGTTCACGCTCCTGCGGACGGAGCACGTAGGTATTGACAGGTATGCGTCCTGCGGGCATTTCATCAATGATAGAAAGATCCAGGTCGCCGTATAAGGTCAGGGCAAGTGAACGCGGGATTGGGGTCGCAGTCATCACCAGCAGGTGCGGGTTCGTCCCCTTGGTACGCAGTGCGGCGCGCTGTTCCACGCCGAAGCGGTGCTGTTCGTCGATCACGGCGAATTGCAGATCCTGGAATGTCACCGGTCCTTCGATGATCGCATGGGTCCCGATAACGATCTTGATGGAACCCTCAGCCAGACCGGCACGGATGACTTCCTTCTCAGGTTCGGGCGTATCACCCACCAGCAAACGGATCTGCCCCTCTTGCAGGAATCCGTTTTCACCGGCGAGCAAACGTGTGAAGTTTCGATAATGTTGTTCTGCCAGGATGGATGTGGGCGCCATGATGGCAGACTGCGCGTCATTGCTGGCAATGATCCCGGCGGCTAACGCGGCAACCACAGTTTTGCCGGAGCCTACATCGCCTTGCAGGAGCCGGTTCATGGGCTTACCGGAGTCGAGGTCCGCGCGGATGTCTTTGAGCGCGTTCAGCTGGGCATTGGTCAGGGAAAAGGGCAGGCTTTTGAGCCGCGCATCCAGCCACTCGTCTGAGACCGGGAAGCGCCTTGCCTCCACAGACTTCCAATCGATCTTCTGGCGGAGCACACCCATCTGCAAATAAAAGATCTCGTCGAAGGCGAGCCGTTCCCGCGCGGCTGTGAGCTTTTCCTGCGAGTCCGGGAAGTGCACCTGCATTAAGGCTTCCGGCAGCGATAACAGACGTGCAGAGGAGCGCGTGCTCTCGGGCAGAGCATCCACAACTCTCGGCGCCCAATATTCCACAACCTGCTTCATGACGTTACGCAGCCATTTTTGCGTGATGCGTTCGGTCAACGAGTACACGGGGACAATCCGATTGGTATGCAGGCTTTCCACTTCGACCGATTCCCAGTCCGGGCTGTTCATTACCAGCCTGCCGAGGTATTGATCCACTTTTCCTGAAACTGAAATCGCGTCGCCCACCTTGAAGCGGTTTGCCAGCCAGGGCTGGTTAAAGAACGACAGGCGCAAGCCAGCCGTGCCATCGCTGATGATCGCCTCAATGATCGAGGCTTTGCCGCCGCGGATGGGACGCGAATGCACGCTCTGGATCGTACCGATGACCGTCACCTGCTCGCCGTAGAACAGGTCCTTGATGGGCATAAGCTGCGAGTACTCGTCGTAGCGGCGGGGGTAGTAATAGAGCATCTCGCCCAGCGTTTGCATGCCAAGCTTGCTGAGCGTATCTGCATGGCGGGGACCAATGCCCTGAAGG
>JAICQC010000146.1 GCA_025938055.1 Anaerolineales bacterium
AGGTTTTTGCCAGCCGTCCTTGAGCGAATCCTTGAGCGCCCGCGGCTCGGTCACGTCGGCTTTGACGAAATGGAGGTTGGGATGGTGTAAGAAGGGGACGATGGATTCCCCGCCGAAGAGGAGCGAATCCAGGACGGTGACGCGATAGTTGGCGCGGAGCAGCTCCGAGGTCAGGAGGGAGCCGATGTACCCCGCTCCACCGGTGATCAACACATGGCGGTCACTCATTTACTTTCCTCCATCCGCAAAGAGACTTTAAAGCCATCCACTTGCAGCGCGGGGACATTTTTGTCATTCACCACTTCGATCCCGTGCTCGAGGCAGGTCAGCCGGCAAATATCCGCCACATCGCCTTTGCCAATGATCCGGACGCGGTCGTAGCCGCCGCCTTTCACCTGCGCGAGATATTCACCCACACGCAGGCGGGTCTTGCGATAAAGTGAGAAGGAACGCTCCACGTAATCCACTGCCAGGCGTGCGCGCAGGGCAATGCCCTCCGGTGTGATGATATAGCGCAGCTTCTTACGTTCGGCGCGTTTCACCTTGACGTATCCCTTGGCGATCAGGCGCTTGAGGTGCCAGTTCACCGTTCCCACGGCCACGCCCAGTTGCGTGGCAAGCGTGGACTGGTTTACATCAGGGTCACTTTCGATATTTTCGAGAAGGGTGAGCTCGCGAAGCTCTTCGTTTGGCGATTCCATAAATAATTTATAATCCAAAATTCAGTGACTGAATTATAACCGAGAAAAGTCCCCTGTCAATTCAGCGGGGAATCAAAACCTCCGAAGCAGCGCAGCTTCGGAGGTTCATAATAAATCGATGCTGGTCCGTTAAGCCGCGCCCGCAGGTTGAAGGGATGCAGTTCCTGCACATTGTTTTGCAGAAGGCATTGGGCACCGACTGGGCGAGTATGAGCAAGATTGTGAGCGAATCGTCACGGTTGGCGGCAGCACCATCACGTAATGGGATGAGAGTCGTTAAACCTATCACAGAACAAAGGAAAGTAGTCATAAGGAGAGGTAGAATGAACATAACAATTATTGGCCCCGGAAACATGGGGCGCGCAATTGCCACCCGGGCGCTGGCTGGCGGACATTCGGTCACGTTTGTCGGAAAGACCCTCGAGAGCGCTCAGGAAGCGGCTGACGAGGTGAAAGCCTCTGCAAAGCGGGGAGCGCAAGTTTCTGCAGCCACGTTGGAAGATATCCAGCCAGGCGATGTGGTTATCCTGGCACTCTGGTACGGAACCAACATCAAAGTCGCCAAGCAACTATCTGAAAAGCTAAAAGGAAAGACAGTGGTAGACATTGCCAACCCGATGAATTCCACCTATGACGGGCTCGTCACAGCGCCCGATTCCTCCTCGGCAGAAGATGTTGCCAAAGCTGCCGGATCGAAGACCAAGGTTGTCAAGGCGTTCAATACGACCTATGCGAGCACTCTGCGAGAAGGACAGGTCGCCGGTCAACCGCTCGATGTCTTTATCGCAGGGGATGACGCAGAGGCAAAGCATAAGGTTGCTCAAGTCATACAGGATGCCGGGCTGCGACCCGTGGATGCCGGACCCTTAAGCAGGGCACGCGAGATCGAAGGAATGCAGCTTCTGCACATTGTGACCCAGGGCAACCTTGGCACAAACTATAGCAGCACGATCAAGATATTGGGCTAAACTGCTCATTGAGAAAGTCGAAGTAAAAGGACAGAGCCATCCTGTATTTTATCCCGTACCAAGGTGCGGGATAAAACGTTAATATCAATAGAGAAAGCAAATAGAATATGGGGTAGTCTATCTTTTGGCAGGATATATTAAATTCAGGAGCGTATATGACACTCAAAGTGATTGGAGCAGGTTTCGGACGGACAGGCACACGATCACTGAAGACCGCACTGGAGGAATTAGGATACGTCAGGTGTTATCACATGGTGGAGATCGTGAAAAATCCCAGCCACCTGAAGCGTTGGGCAGACATCATGCAGGGTGGCAAGGCAGACTGGGACAGCCTGTTTCAAGGCTACCAGGCTGCCATGGACTGGCCCGTTGCTGCCTACTACAAGGATTTGATGAATGTCTACCCGGAGGCGAAGGTAATCCTCACCGTCCGGGACCCGGATAGCTGGTATCGCAGCATTATGACCACGCTCTACCAGGCAGGCAGAGGCTTCTTCGGGCGGGTCACGCGGATCATCCCATCGGTACACCAGTTCCTGACCGCCATGGAAAAAGCGATCTGGCAGGGTGTCTTTCATAACCGGCTGGAGGATAAAGCACACGCCGTGGAAGTCTTCAAGAACCACATCGAAGAGGTAAAGCGCGTCGTTCCCAGGGAGCGCCTGTTGATCTTTGAAGCCAGGCATGGCTGGGAACCACTCTGCGCTTTCCTGAATGAACCTGTGCCTGTGGATAAACCCTATCCGCATAAGAACAAAGGAGCTCTGGTCCGTCAACTCCTAAAATATGGCAATCTATCGAAAAGATATTGATCTGTGCATCCATCCTGGGATGGGTGTACAGATCACAGGAGATCGTTGATGACAACTTTATCAAACTCAGAAACCAAAAGCGAATACTCGATCCATCCTGGCACATTGATTGGGCACGTCTCGCTCCACGTCGCCAGCCTGGAGAGCGAGGTCGCCTTCTATCAACAGGCACTGGGTTTTCAGGTGCACTGGCAGGAGGACAACAAGGCAGGCCTGGGGGCAGGCGGGGCGGACCTGCTTCGCCTCGTAGAGCAGCCAGGCTTCAAGCGCTACAGCCGTGTCACAGGCTTGTATCACTTTGCGGTGCTGTTCCCGGACCGCCGCGAACTGGCGCGTGCTCTGGCGCGGCTGTTCGTGCTGAAATATCCGAACGCCCCCACCGACCATATCATGACGAAGACGACCTACCTGGATGACCTGGAAGGCAACGGAATCGAACTGTACTGCGAGTCGCCCGAGGATGGGACCTGGACCCTGGCGAACGGCGTGTATGAAACTCGCCGCGCCGACGGCTCCCTGAGCGACGGGCGTGAGCCGCTGGACGTGGACGCGCTGTTGAGCCATCTTAAAGAGGATGACCGACTGGATGTTCCCATCCCGTCGGAGACGCGCATGGGGCACGTCCACCTGCACGTGCGCAATGTGGATGAGGCAGTGGATTTTTATCATGGTGTGCTTGGTTTCGATCTGCAGGGCGTGGCACGCGCCTTCCGCATGGGATTTGTCTCCGCGGGCGGATACCACCACCATATCGGGTTGAATACCTGGCAGGGTGAGGGTGCGCCCCCACCGCCAGCCGATGCGCTCGGGCTGCGTCACTTCACGGTGGACCTGCCGGATCAGGCGGCACTGGACGAGGTGATCGCACGCGTGGAGAAAGTCGGTATTCCCGCCAATCAAACGGAAGATGGACTCCTTGTCCACGACCCGTCACAGAACGGCGTTGTTCTGAGGGTCACGCAGAAATAGGTTGAGATTCATCAATTCAGACATCCGAAGCGCCAACGAACGGCGGCTTCGGATGTTTTGATTCTGCCAATGGAAACCAGCCTGAAACGAGACAATATTTACAAACGGTTTCAGATGCCGGCTGCGAAAGAGCGCAGCTTGAGTCATCCAAATAACAAATTGCTCGAGAGAACGTTTTATCCAGCAACAGGGGTGTGAATCCCTGTGTATCCGCCTCATAGAGAGGAGAATCTGTATGATACCAATTGGTGATGATAATAGTGCACGTCGTATTACACCCGTGGTCACGTATGTGCTGATCGCCCTGAACGTGCTGGTCTTCTTTTTGGAACTTAATAATGGAGAGGCTTTTATCCAGCGTTGGGCGTTCATCCCTGCTCGTTTCCTGGAGAACCCCGCCGGTGATTTTGTGACCTTGTTCACATCCATGTTCATGCACGCCGGGTGGGCTCACCTGCTGGGGAACATGCTCTACCTGTGGATCTTCGGTGATAACGTCGAAGACCGCCTCGGGCATGGCTTGTATTTTGTGTTTTATATCCTGTGCGGCTTGGCTGCGACCTTCGCACAGCTGGCAATCAGCCTGGGATCCAGTGTTGCTAATGTAGGAGCCTCAGGGGCGATTGCGGGTGTCCTCGGCGCCTATCTGGTGATGTTCCCGCGCGGGCGGGTCAACGTGTTGCTCGGTCGCTTTGTCACGCCAATGTCCGCATTGATCGTGATCGGGTTGTGGTTCCTGCTTCAGATCTTCAGCCAGATCAGCGTGTTCAGTGCGTCCTCTCAGGGCGAAGGCGGTGTTGCATACATGGCACATATTGGCGGGTTCGTTGCCGGCGTAGTCCTGGCGTTCCTGCTTGGCGGACGAAGAGCTCTACCTCCAACAGCTTCTGTTCGCCGATAGTAGTGCTGTGGAAGCCTTTTTCATCCGGATACAATCATAAAAATAAGTAAGGAGAGAAGTATGAAAAAATGTAGCGACGTAATGACAAAAGATGTAGTGACCTGTACCACCACGAACACCATCGTAGAGGTGGCGCGGTTGATGAAAAGCGAAGACATTGGACCAATTCTGATCGTTGACAATGAGACTAGCAATACCCTGGTCGGTATCATCACCGACCGTGACATTGTTCTCAAAGTTATTGCGGATGGTCAGGACCCGAAAACAACACAGGTCGGGGAAGCGATGTCGAAAAAGCTCGTCACCTGCCGCGCCGATGATGATGTGGATGTTGCCATGAAGGCCATGGCGCAGTTCCAGCTGCGGCGCATCCCGGTTGTGGAGGACAACATGAGGCTGGTCGGCATCATCTCCCAGGCAGATGTGGCCACCCGCGTCGATGCGCCCGAGAGAACAGGTGAAGTGGTGAAGGAAATCTCACAGGAAAACACCTAGCGTTCCCGGCAGCCGTTAACCGTACTCAACAAACATCCGAAGCGCCAACGAACGGCGGCTTCGGATGTTTGCTTTTTTCAAAAAAGTTGTGTATGTGGATACTGTGCGCGTCCACTAAAAAACTCCGATGGGGATGTTATAATTTCTCCATCATGAACAAGTTCCTCACCCGGCCTCCCTGCTAAATCTCTGCCCGGCAGAGCCGACTCCTCTGCACAGCCCAAACCCGGGCTCATTTTGTATTCCCTTTAACACCTAAAAAACCTACACCAGATGACCTGGACGGTGCCTGACGCACTCGTCCGATTTCGCGCGCCCGTGGTCCACCCCGGCTTCATTCTGTCTCAATTCGTTACTCGCTAACTCGACAGAATGGAGGTTTCTCATGGAAACGATTCGGGGCAAAAAGTCCCTGGAATTAGACTTGAATGGATTTACGGATCGACTCACAAACTACAATCATATCGTCCTGGACCTGGGGACGGGTGACGGTCGCTACGTGCGTACTCTTGCAGAGAGGCACCCGCACTGGTTCGTGATCGGTGTGGACGCGTGCCGCGAAAACTTACGCGAATTTTCACAGACGAAATTACAGAATGTGCTTTTCGTTATTGCAAGTGCCCAGGAGTTGCCACGTGAATTGGATGGTTTAATCTCTCATATCAGCATCAATTTCCCGTGGGGCAGCCTGCTGGAGAGTTTGCTGGCAGGTGATGTCAGACTCACACGCAGGCTTGCAGCTATTTCGCGTTCCGCCGCGTCGATTGACCTGCGCCTGAACGGCGGCGCACTGGCTGAAGCTGGAAAAACACTTGAAGCTGGAGCAGACAGGATTCATTACAATCTGCTTAAGGCAGGGTGGGAGCTTGCGCGTCCGGTAATGATGGATGCCAGCTCTCTAAAAAAGTTCCCCAGCACATGGGCGAAACGTCTCGCCTTTGGACGCGATCCGCGCGCCATGATGTTAAGCGGACAGAAATAAAGCAGATCAGGCTTGACTCTCACCTAGGATGAGACTGTATACTAATGACATTCGATCAACATCCTAGCGTCTTTTACCGTTTCGTATGTAAGGAGCACAAATGCCAGCCATCGGCAAACCCAAAATTGATACCCGGCCCAAACAAGTCTACATGGGTCTCCGAACCATTGCGCCTTTCAAAGGCATGTCCAAAGTGATCGGCAGGATCGCTGACGAGTTGAACTCCTGGGTGGAGGAAAATAAGATCAAAACATCAGGTCCGCCTTTCCTGCGCTACCATGTTATCGATATGCGCGGGTTCATGGACATTTCCTATTGTGTTCCCGTCCGCAAAGCGTTACCCGATGATGGCGATGTCAAAGCTGATGTGCTTCCCGCAGGACGATATGCGAGTCTGGTTTATTCAGGCGGCGGTATTTCGGGAAATAGAGCTTTGATCGAGTGGGTACGCTCCCAGGGCATGGACTTTGACCGCTGGGACACCGAGCAGGGAGATAATTTCCGAGGGCGCTACGAAACCTATCTCACCGACCCAAAGGTCGAACCTCGCAAGTCGAAATGGAAGATCGAAGTGGCGATCAAACTTGCGGATAAATAAGTAGATAAACATAAAGAGACCTCGCATTTGCGAGGTCCTCTTATTATTTCAGCACCTTCACTACATTCCGTCCCGCTGCGCCGCTGACTCCCCCGCCGCCGTGAACGCCACTTCCACACAAATAGAGATTATCGATCGGCGTCTTGTGATTCGACCAGCCGGGAATGGGACGCATAAAGAGGAACTGGTCGAGC
This sequence comes from Anaerolineales bacterium, assembly GCA_025938055.1. The sequence continues at coordinate 6,621 of JAICQC010000146.1, forward strand.
ATGAGCTGACCGTGGTTGAGGTCGCCTTCGGTGAGGGCGTAGGTTTCTTCGAGATCGAGAGGAGTGATGCTATGGTAATTGGTAATTTGTAATTGGAGGTCGGTGAAATACTCGGCGAGAGTGTTGATCACCAAATCCTTGAGCACAGTACGCTGGTCGTTCCAGTCTCCAGTCTTTAGAAAATACGGTGCAAACTGGAAATGGATACTGACCACTTTTCCCGAAGTTGTCACTTCCAAATATGGCTTCTCGGAAATCTCTCCATACTTTGCCGCGTCGTAGGCTTTTTCCAAATATTTGATGGATGGCGCAAGGACAACTGTCCCATCCGGGATACCATGATTGCCATCTGTTAACAAATGCACCTTCGCCACCGAGCCGCGCATTTTGATGGATTGGACTTTCCAGACGAATTCAGGCGGCAGGTTCATCGGTCCAACGAGGGACAAAAACGTCCGCCTGGGGTCTACGGCAGATACGACGTTATCAGCCGAAATCTCTTCCCCATTCGCAAGCACTACGCCCTTACATGTATACGTGTCGACCTGTATACTCTTTACCTCTGCCTCGCATCGAATCTCCCCACCAAATGCCTTGACCGCATTCGCCAATGCCTGTGTGATCTCTCCCGCATGCCCCACATTGACGTGCGCCAGCCCACCGCGATTCAACCAGTTGTGAATTAACGTGTAACCCGTCCCTGCGGACATGGGTCCAAGAGTCGAACCATGGATCGCAACGGAAGCAATCGCGGCACGGACAACCTCGGATTCAAAATATTCTTCCACCAGCTCCTGCGCGGTCATCGGCAGGGCACGGATGAAATTCAGCATATCCTTACGACCCGCGAGGCGGAGGTCAAGACCTAATTCCATCAAGCCATAGCCCTCGCTCAGGCTCATGCCCTTCGGCAAGCGCGGCATGATCGTTGAATAGGTAATATCGAGGATACCCGCGGCTTTATTCATAAACCGTACAAATTCCTGCCAGCGCGCCGCGTCCTTTTCCGAGAAGCGCTTGATGGACTCAGCGGCTTTGACAGGGTCAGCATCAATAACAAGATAATCCCCATAGGTCACGCTTTTGCGAAGCACCCCCGAGTGAAATGAGGGGGGCGTGTGACTTGCATCAAGAAGAGAAATAAAGGGTTGCTTTTCCTCTGAGGGTATCCACCCGTGCTGCGCAAGTTTCAAATCCTTGATGATGTCTGAGCGAAGAGTCCCGCCCGTCTGCACCGAGTCGACAGTGAAGCCCTCGCCAAACGATTCAGTGACGACCGCACCACCCACGATACTGCGTCGCTCGAGAACCAAGACCTTCCTCCCCTGTTTCGCCAGATACGCCGCCGCGACCAGTCCATTATGCCCCGCGCCAAGGATGATGGTATCGTAGTGATTAGATATCATAGATAATCCCTTTGTGTTAAAATTTAGCTATGAAAGTGCGTGACATCATCAAGCTGATTGAAGCAGATGGTTGGTTTTTGGTTGTCACCAAGGGTAGTCATAGGCAATATAAACATCGTTCAAAACCTGGTCGCGTGACAGTTGCAGGTCATCCAAGTCACGATCTTGCGCCGGGTACGTTAAACAGTATAGTCAAACAGGCGCAGATTGAAAAACCACAGAGCAAGAGGTAACCATGTATCGCTTTCTTATCGTAATCGAAAAAACGAAGAATAATTATTCAGTTTATTCGCCAGACTTACCAGGCTGTGTAGCGACGGGCAAAACCCGTGAAGAAGCAGAACGCAATATGTACGAAGCTGTAGAAATACACATTCAGGGTTTACTGGAGGACAAACTTCCAATTCCCGAAGGGACCGCCTCGGCAGAATACATCGCTATTCCTGCCTAACCAACTTTAAACTTTAACCGAAGCCCTCGTCGAAAGCGAGGGTTTTTTATAGAAGAGAAGGGACGACCGGTCTGCTGTGCCCTACCCCGATGATGATAGTGTTGTAGTGATTCATTGTCATAAGAATTTTTCTTTGCATTACTGGAATATCGTGCTGAGTAATCCGATGATTGCTCCTCCGATTACGAGCCACGTGGAATTGATCCTGAACCTCACTAACAAGACAACAGAGACAAGAGCAATCAAAAAAGTGAGCAGATCAATAATCGAGGCGCGGCCTAACTCAACGGTCACTGCTCCCATAAGACCAAGGGAAGCAATATTCACTCCATCCAGCAAGCCGCTGGCCCACGTGGAATTTCGCAATTTGGGAATGATTGGGTTGCTGATCGCAACAAAGATAAACGATGGAAGAAAAATGCCCAGTGTTGCCAGCAACGCGCCCGGCGTCCCGCCCAGGATGTATCCGACAAACGTAGCGGTAGTAAAAACAGGCCCGGGGGTGACCTGACCAATGGCAATCGCATCAATGAGTTGTTTATCAGTCAGCCAACCCAGCCGGGTCACAAAATCGGCGCGCATAAAAGCCAGTAAAACGTAACCGCTTCCATACAACACTGCCCCGATTTTCAGAAAGGTGAAGAACAAGACTGGCAGGCTGAAAGGTATCGTTGATATGGCATAGCCGCTCAACGCGGAAAATGGAAGCAGCAAACTTTTTACATCTATGCCTTTCAACCGTTGGCGATTGACGCCAAGCATCACGATCAATCCGCCTGCAAACAATAATCCGATTTCGTTGACTTGAAAGAAATACAGGATAAAAACGGCGAGCCCAACCGCAATCGGGAGCCAGCCCTTTACTGCTTTCTTTCCCAGATCCCAGAGTGCGATCACGATAATAGCAATCATTGCGGGTTTAATTCCGTAGAGGAGCCAGCCTACTGCGGGCGTCGAACCAAATTGCACATAGATCCATGCCAGCGTCATTACGATCAGCATGGCGGGCAAAATGAAACAGACACCTCCAACAATTAATCCCAGCCAGCCAGCCCGCCTAAATCCGATATGGATTGCCATCTCCGTGGAGTTTGGACCCGGGATCAGGTTTGTGGCACCAAGCATGTCAAGAAACCCTTGATCATCCATCCATTTGCGGCGCTTCACCACTTCATCGTGCATCATGGCAATATGCGCGGCAGGACCGCCGAAAGCGGTGACACCCAGTTTAAGAAAAAGGGAGGCGATTTCGGTTGACCTTTGTGATAAAGGCAGTTCAACCAATGGCTCGCTGTGTGATTTCACGCCGATGTATCCCTTATCATTTTTATTAACCAAATGGCTGACTACGCCGCATCCAGCAGAACCAACCATGACTACTTGCCATCCTTAAGAATCTCCTTCGCCGCCAACATACCTGCCGCGCCCATGACGCCTCCCCCCGGGTGCGCTCCTGCCGCGCCGAAGTAGTAGCCTTTGAGCGGAGTGCGGAAGTCTGCCCACTGCGGCACGGGCCGCAGGAAGAAGATCTGGTGCAATAACAGCTCGCCGTGAAAGATATTGCCGCCCGTGATGCCTGCGATGGCTTCGATATCCTTCGGCGAGATGACCTGCATCCAGACGATACATTTGCGAATATTCGGCGCGTATCCCTCGATGGTCGAGATGACCGCTTCGCCGAGCTGGTCGCG
>JAICQC010000115.1 GCA_025938055.1 Anaerolineales bacterium
AACCCGTACGCTTCACACTCCTCTTTTGTAAAATCTGGACATGCGCAAAGCGTGTCCATCAACCGAACCTGCAAAACTATTATACACGATTTCTATAAAGGTGAAAAGTGTATGAGAAATGTTAAAAGAAAAGCCCCTTGGACAGTACCGCCCGCAAGAACCCTTCTACTTATGACTATTATACACCAAAAACTGCTCAGGGTGGAATCAACAATTCCGTAACAGACAGATTGTCTTGATATGCTGCGGCGATCAAAGCCGTCCTCCCCTGTTCAGCCTGTGCGGCAACCACCACTCGTTCCACCAAAGGCAAAAACCGATCATACACATGCCAGGCATTCGTCGTGGATTCGATGGCTACCTGATTCATGGATACTACATTCTTCTTTAGCCACCCTTCCAGATCGGCATGCTCCACTCTCCTTGCTTTGAAGATTGGGGTATGGATTTATTGGCCGTGAGAGATACACACCGATTCAGGTTCGTGACCCCAGACGAGGATCCACCGGGCAACCAAGTGACATCACGAGTGGAGAAGTTGCAGCTTCTCGCTCATAGGCGGCGGTTTGCCCTTATGCTCACACCCCGGAGCATCCCCGATGCGTTATCTTTCCAAAGATACTCCGCGACACCCCTCCTGCTATATTCTAGTAATAAACTTTATGGCGCTCGTTTATGTAATAAGGCACGCGCGTGATGACGATATTCTCTTGAAGTCTCAATCTAGGAGAGCAACCAGTTGGATGAATACATTGTATGGCGGCGCAAGCATCTGTTGCAGAAAATGGCCGAGGATTGGCAATCTCAGGCTGCTTGTCTGCCGGTAAACAAGTCCCCAGATCAGACCTGCGATCAGGGTTCCTAAAACACCCGCAATTCCCATCATGGCATCTTCCCCCTGAACACCGAAGATGAGTGGATGGCTCGCCCCAAAGCAGATTGCGCTATATGATCCTGCCAACCAGCCAGTCCAGCCAGAGGCGGCATCCATCAAAAGCCCGCGCCAGTACCCCTCTTCGATCCACGCATTGATAGCGCCGAAGCCGAACCAGGACACCACAACCCACCACCCCGCCATGGACGCCAAGCTCGAAAGAAACGCTGTAGGAAGGAAAAGAGCTGGTACTACGAGCGCTAGAACTCGCCAGACCCATATCCAGCGGCCGGCTTGCGAAGGTTGCAGCCAGCATAAGACAGCCCTACGGCCGCCAATCCAGGCAATCAATGCAGCAATCACTCCCCAGTAATAGATGATGACTGGGATCCATGACCATGCGCCCCAAATTGAAACAGTAACGCGTGCAAGTACAAAACCCAGTCCGACCACTACGATCGGTGATAAAAGCACAATCCGCCTCTTGAAGGCATTCGTAGCCGCAACGAGAGCACCGTAATCAGAGCTTATAGTCATAATTCCTCGTCTTCGACTGAAGTTAAGAAACATCGATCAAAATACGAAGGTTTGGACAGCAAAATTAAAGTTTTTTGCACTTACCCGATCCGTCGAGTTCATCCATATGTAGAAAGAGAATGAATCCTGCAAAGGAGACTGCAACGTCAGCGCGGTGGAATGGAAATCGTCATGCTATAGGAATTGTTGCCGTCCGGCCAACCTTTTACGCTGATGTAGTAATCCTGTGTAGCTGGTACAACTCCTCGAAAATTTGAAGCCTCGGCATGATCTGAAAGCAGGACGTTTCCATCTGCTCCCCAAACGACAAGAATGGCCCTTCCTATGGTGAAGGTCAGATCGATATTCATCGTTTGTCCGGCCTGAGCGCTAAAAATGTACTGATCTGAATCTGTAGCACTTAATTGACCCGCCACAGTCGCTGACGTTCCTCCAGATGGAAACTCGATGCGCTCGATGCCTGTATTAAGGGCTGGAATGTCAATCGTCATATTATAAGATGTATTCCCATCGGGTCCGCCCTTGACCTGGATAAAGTAGTCCTGAGTCGTCGGCAGGACTCTCTCCAAGCGCGACGCTTCGGCATGATCGGAGAGTAAGACATCGCCATCCTCGCCCCAAACCAGCAGAATAGCCTGACCTTCCGTGAAAGTCAGATTTACACTCATCGTCTGTCCAGCCAGCGCGCGCAGCACATATAGTTTGGAGGCTGATGCTGCCAACTTTCCTGTGAGAGATATAGAGGTGGTGCCAGGTTTGAATGTGATTCGTTCAGCGTCATTCACCTCCACAGAAGTAGCGGTCGAGTGGACCATTGTCGGCGCCAGCATGGTGAGCGAAGGAGTAGGTTGGACGGGCGTGATCGTTGTCGTTCTGGAAAACGCAAGAGAATTCTGCCCGTTCACATATAAGATCCTTAATGTGTCACCGGCTAATTCATATCGGTCGGCCGATTGCAAAGCATCGAAAAACTTTTGCTCCTGTTCCGTTACACCTTCAGACGTACATGCCATCTTTGTACTGGCGATCGGACCAAAGGATATGGTGCCATTCCCGGCTTGGTACTGAGTACTAAACGCATTACATCCACCTGAACCTCCAGCCTGGCCGTTTTCCTGAAATGACAGTGTGACATTTGTCCCTGAGATAACGGGGATTCCTGCTCCGCCTTCACTGAAGGAAACAAACATCCACTGGGTGTTATCCAGGTCCGTTCCAGTGATTGGGATTCCGGGAGTCTCTGTGGGAATGCCGGTAACTCCAGCCGTCGGGATTTGAGTGGGCAGCGGCGCACATGCCCCAAGGACCACAATCAATCCCCCCATGAAAAAAGTGACCAGCCGTTTCACCAACACGATCATGTTCTGACTCCTTATCACTAAACTGCACTCACAATGACTTCCTAAAGAGCTCCACAGAAAGCTGTTTGAACCTCTTTGTACGGTTCATCGTCAACCGGTCAAGCGCCGTATGAGAATGACGATACGCGCCGTTCCGTTGATCGCACCCAATATTCCGGTAAGTCCGAGCCACACAAAAATTTCAAACATTGACTTATAGAAATTCACAAACCCAAAAACCCGATCTGCGAATCTGGCGGTAAGCAGAGGAAGTCCCAACAATGCAAGTGCGGGAACAAATGCCCACGCAATACCGGGCAGAAGCTGCCACCAGGGCATCGTTTCGGACATCCGAGCCCAGCGCGGCAAAAGCCATAGGCTGCGGAGGGCAAGAAACCCACCGATTAAGGTCAAAAAGCCGGTCATCCAGCCCCACAGGCGCACATTTATCCAGCTCGATTCTGGTTCTTGCCCGGTCAAGAGTGAGATCAAACCATTCCTAATCTGCGGTGCACCAAATGTGTTTGTCGAGAAGGAACTGACATTGTATAGGACTGCAATTCCAATCGCGTCTTCTGGAATTAAGATAGCTTCTGCTGAGTAAGTGGAAATGATCCCCGTATGCTCAAGGACCCGCCGATCGCCAACGGTGTTCTCCATCCAGCCCATTGCATAGGTGCTATTGATCTGTTTTGGTGGAGTGTGCATCAGGCTCATACTGTCAAGCGAGACCAACTTCTGCTCGAGATAACGCCCAGCATTATTATGGAGGATAAGATATTTACCCATATCTTCAGCAGTCGTAATCACGCCGCCGCTGCCGCCAAGGTAACCATGCGCCTCTGGATAGGAGAAAGTAGTACCGAACGCAGCCAAGTGTCCCTTCGCAAGATGATCCGCTCTCTCCTTGCCTTCCGTGGAGGTGACCACGCTTAGAGAGCCACGCATATCAAGTGGCGTGAAAACATACTGATCAAGATACTCCGAGAAAGGCTGCCCGCTTGCCACCTCCACCAAACGAGCCAGGGTTCCATAGTTGGGACTGAAGTAGTGATATTCTTCTCCGGGCTGGGCAACGGGACGAGCAGTACGCAAACTGGTCACGCGCTCTTTGATCGTTTCCGGTTGTGGGAGACTCATATCGGCAAAGCCCAACTCAGATAATCCGCTGGTCTGATTTAGTAGATGGCGGACAGTGATCTGGGAAGCCACACCCGGATCCGACAGAGTGAATTCCGGCAGGTAGGTCTGTACTGTAGTATCCAGCTCAAGCTTTCCTGCTTCCACAAGCTGCATGACCGCCAAGGCCGTGAAAGATTTACTCAGTGAAGCAATGAAGAATTTCGTCTGCGGTGTGACCGATTGACCATTTCCATCTACACCATAGCCTTTTATATAAAGAACTTTGTCCCCCCGTGTAATAGACAAGGCAAGGCCAGGAACGCGTTGGTCAGTCATCTCTTTCGTAATGAATTCATCGATCGCAGACGTGTCAAATACAGCCGGCTGGGCAGGGTGACTCCTGCTATTGAATAGCAGAACCAATAAGGGCCCCAACAGGAAAAACCAACCTTTCTTCACAGCTTATTTTCAGCCAAACTGAAGACCTTTTTCGGCCGCGGTTTTGAGCGGTGCGAGCACGTGATTCCTTATTTGCTTAATTGCCTGCCGGCGCACGTAGCCCGTGAGCAACGGTTTGAGGAACTGATAAATGCCGTTGAGGCTGATATAAGCTTGAATAACATAACGGGTCCCACCGCCTGTTGGCTCGAACCGATTAAGAAAGCTGGCACTAAATTTCTTTTTGCGTTCCTCGAGCACGATCTCAGTATCTGAGAGTTCGATCAATGTATTAGGTACTCGCCCTGCTTGCTTATGTTCCACTTCAATTTGTTTCCAATTCTTCCCTGACCCGGCAATATGTGCAGAGGCGATCGTTAATGGAAACGTATCGCCCCATTTTTCTACGTCGCGGTATATGCTCGCGACACACCGGGGCGAGGCAGAAATATCAATTGCTGCCTCCACCTGAATCGCATCGGGAGAGGGCACAAATTCGCGGATGTCCATTAACTCACTCTCAATATTTTTGATCTTCCATGACCTTACTCAACTGCATGTACAGCCGGCAAGATGTTTTGGTTGAGCCGGAATAAGTTGGCCGGATCATAACGAGCCTTGATCCTGGCCAGTCGTTCGCGGGTCGGGCCTGGATAGATCACCTGGACTTTCGCCTCGCGCGGGTTGCCCATGAAGTTCACGTATGTACCAGGGTCTCCCTGGTACAAGGAGGCGGCAAAGGCCTCCAGCCAATACTCGCCCGCTGCCCTGTCCGCAGACCCACTGTATGAGATAGACAGGTTTACCATGATCCGACTTGCTCTGTGAGCGAAGGCGGTGGCATCGACGGGCACACGCGACATCGCCCCACCTAGGACTCGCAATTCCGCGACGCGCGTTGCCGCCTCAGGCAATTCGAGGTGATGGATGATTGTCTTCGCCACGTCGCGATCAATCTTCTCGATGAATAACGTGCGGCCCAATTCCATCGGGTGGTAGTTGATATCCTCCAGTGGAAACATCTCGGAATAACGCATGGGTCGCACGAGGTCGATGATCGGGGTGGCAATTGAGCGGAATCGCGAAATCACATGTTTACCTGCCCGAATATCGCCTGCATAGACCATCATAGCCCTGAGCATCAGCCGGCTTTGAGACATGGATGACACAAGCGGCATCACTGCAGTAGGCATGATTTCAGCAATGATCGAGAGCTCCTCTGGCGCAGACTCCGCCTCGCCAATGAAAGATGCGATCACTTCAGGCGTGGCAGGTAGGATTAGCATCCCGCCTAGGATATTTCCAACCTCATGCAATCGATATTGGAAGCGGGCTGCCACGCCGAAGTTGCCTCCGCCCCCACGGATCCCCCAGTACAGGTCCGGATGCGTCTCAGCATCAGCACGAAGAAGCTGTCCATCTGCCGTTACGATATCGGCAGCCAACAAGTTGTCAATCGTCAGGCCGTGCTTGCGGACCAGATATCCAATCCCACCGCCAAGGGTTATGCCTCCGATGCCCACTGATGCGGTATTTCCGAAGCCTGTCGCCAGACCATGCATGTCTGTCGCGACTGTATACTCGCCTGCTGTGAGTCCGGTCTCTGCCCAGGCTGTACGTTTCTGGACATCGATCTCCAGGGCCTTCAGGCGAGAAAGATCCAGCACAATTCCGCCTTCCGTTACGCTGTAGCCGGAGGTACTGTGTCCACCACTGCGTACTGCCAACTCGAGTTCAGTTTTGCGCGCTAGCGCGATAACCTCCATGATGTCCGTTACATTCGCAACCCGAACAATAAGAGCCGGCCGTCGATCAAACCCACCATAGTAAACCGTGCGGGCCTGATCGTATTCCGGATCGTCCGGCCTGATCACCTGCCCCGTAAAGCGCGAGTGCATATATGGGAACGATACATTGCCTCGAGTCAGCTTTTCAGCAGTTGCGCTACTGTTGCCTCTGATATTTTGGCTTTTGAGAAAGTTGCTCATACTGTCTCCTCGAGTGAAACGATCCAAATGTGCAACAGATTACAGAATGGAATTGTGTCATCTGATGTGTGGAATTCTATTGACCAGTGAGTCATTTGTCAGTAGTCGATAGGAGTACTTCGAGGAGTATTCTCGTGATTGATTACGCGATTGTCAACTAGTGGGTATTACCTTCACCCTTTTAATCTATTTCTAATTTTTCCGATTGTTAATCAGTGGTGTTTGCTAACATATGTTTAAGTTTTTTATGATAAAAACAAGTTCCTAACCAATGAAACAACAAAAATCACCATCGAAACTTCTTCCCCTGATGGTGACCAATTTGCGCATTCCCCAGTTGCATGGGGAGCTCATATCCAGAAAAGTCCTGATGGACAGGATGGATCTGGGATTACGCTTTCCACTGACCCTCGTTTCTGCACCTGCAGGGTTTGGCAAAACCACTTTGCTAAGCCAATGGGCCGCCGATAGCAGGAATGAGAAGCTTCGTGATCATATTGCCTGGGTATGGTTAGAAAGCGATTCTGATGTACTCCAATTTTGGAGGTACATCCTAACTGCACTGGAGCGGCTGCAACCCTGGACTGCTGGTTCTTCCCTGCCTCTGCTCGATTCCTCTAACCCACCGATTAATACAATCATAAAGAACTTGGTCAATGATATTGCGGCGCTGAACGATGAGTTTGTACTAATCTTGGATGATTATCATCATGTCAACGATCCCGCAATTCATACCACGTTAACCTTTCTTATCAATCACCTCCCATCGAACATGCACCTGGTTCTCGCCAGCCGTAGTTCTCCTCCCCTGCCACTTGCCCGCTGGCGTGTGAACAACCAGTTGTATGAGTTGCGGGAGGATGAACTACGCTTCACCCCTGAGGAAATGGCTTTTTTTCTAAATGAGATTAAAAGGTTAGATCTCTCAGCCCAGGAAATTACTGCTTTGGGGGTACGGACAGAGGGGTGGATTGCAGGATTACAACTCGTTGCTCTATCTTTAAAAGACTCGGATGAAACAGCGAGACGCCAGTTTGTTTTTGAATTTGCTGGCAGTCAACGATATATCCTCGACTATTTAGTCGAAGAAGTCCTCCAGCAACAGCCAGAACACATTCGAAGCTTTCTTTTGAAGACTTCAGTGTTGTCTCGTCTGAGCGCTTCCGTCTGTAACGCGGTCACGGGCGAGAAGGATGCACAGGCAGTGTTAGAACATTTGGCGCGCGCTCACCTATTCACCATCCCACTGGATCACGAGCAGCATTGGTATCGCTATCATCACCTTTTCCGGGATGTGCTCCGCCACAGATTACAGCAAAGTCAGCCAGATATCGTTTTTGAACTGCATCGCCGCGCAGCTGCTTGGCACGCTGAGGCGGGTCGAACAGATGATGCCATACGACATGCGTGTTATGCTCAGAAATGGGACCAAGCTATTGAGTTAATTGAACCCGAGATCAGCACCGCCTGGAATCGGGGCGAAATTCGCAAGATCATCAACTGGCTGGGACAACTTCCTGCTTCGCGCCTGGACTTACATCCTACCTTGTCTCTATATTATTCCCGCGCCTTACTGCTAGGGGGCCGCATGAATACCGCCGAACAGCGACTGCTCGAATCCGAAAAAGTGTTGCGAGAACGCGTCACTGATGAGCCAAAGACGGAAGACCGCCTCCTGCTGGGAACAATCTGTGCTTTCCGCACAACGATTGCTGCTGTTACGGGAGAGACAACGGCCGCACAGGCACTGGGAACCGAGGCGCTTAGTCTTTTACCTTCAGATCAGCTGGATATCCGTGCCCATGCATTAAATTCATTGGGCGTAAGCTATTATTACTCGGGAGACATGGATAGTGCTGCTCAGGCGTGCTCTGAGGCGGTCCGATTAGCGCAGCGCGTGGGCAATCTCTATCTGGCAATGGCCGCTGCTTCATACCAAGCCCATTCTCTGGAATGCGAGGGACAACTCAGGCAAGCCATGCAAATTCTTGAACAGGCGCTGGATCTGAGCAAACCACCAGGGTTACCGGTTCAGTCCTGGATACCAGCAGCCAGTGCAACCTGCGCAAGCTATGGAAGCCTGCTTTATGAATGGAACCAGCTGGAGGAATCCGAAAAGTATCTGACGGAGGCTATTGAATTGGGACAACGCCTTGCGTTTGGGAGTGCTCTCTGGTATGCATATCACATGCTGGGACGAATAAAATTGGCTCAGGGCGATCAGAAAAATGCGGAGACAATGATCGAACAGGCGCAGATGTATCGACTCACCTATACCGTGCCGCTACCAGAGAGATTGATGGATGCTGAACAGGCCCGGGCCAGCTTGGCATTGGGACAACTAGAACTCGTTGAACGCTGGGCAATGAGCTTCCAATCGGATCGGACTGACACCCCGAGGTTTGTCCAGGAAGTAGAGGATATGACGCTGGCACGTTTTTATCTCCTACAGAACCGGCCGAAGGCAGCGCTCACCCTGTTGGACCGTCTTCGTCTGAGCGCCGAGTCTGGTGGACGGATAGGTCACCTTATCCCTACCCTGGCACTAACTGCTGTCGCGCAACATGTCCAGGGAGATACACAAGTGGCCACAGACACTTTGCAGCTTGCTCTGACAATGGCCGAACCAGAAGGTTACCTGCGCACCTTTATCGATGCAGGACAGCCAATGGCACACCTGCTCTATCAGGCCCTGGCACAGGACGTAATGCCAGACTATGCTGGCAAGTTACTGACGGCTTTCCCAACCGATGAGACGGTTTCCAATTCATCTCCGAATCCTTCTGAGACGTCGCAGGTCAGAATGGCACAACTCATCGAGCCGCTGAGCGAGCGAGAGCTTGAGGTCCTGCAATTGATGGCGGCCGGAGCGTCTAATCAACATATTGCTGAAACATTAACAATCGCCGTGACCACGGCAAAGAAACATGTCAGTAATATCATTCGCAAACTCGGGGTGGACAATCGCACGCAGGCAGTTACGAAAGGGCGAAATCTTGGCGTTTGTGAATAAAGGCTTTCCAAGTCTGACTTCCTGCTGAATACTTCCTAAAATACTTCTTTCGAACACTGTCTCCTAAGGGTCTCGCAGGTACAATCTTCACAACACATCTACCGCTTATGCGGCGCAATGTTGTGCAGGAGAATATTCTTGGACCACACTGACAAATCCTCTCATTTTTTATATTATGAGATCCGTGTCCAGGGTCAACTGGATAGCAACTGGAGCGATTGGTTTAACGGGCTGGAAGTGACGCCGCAAGAAAGTGGCGAGACTCTGATTGCTGGCTCTCTTCCCGACCAGGCTGCTTTGCAGGGCATTCTGACAAAGGTCTTCAACCTTAGGCTATTACTCCTTTCGGTAAAGCGTATTGATCCGGCCGCCTAACATGCAAACAGAACGCTTCATCTCCTGGTTTTATCAGAGATGCTGATACAGGTGCACCTTACTCAATCTACTCAGCTTTTCAGCAACCCAAGAAAATGGAGAATATGGCGATGAAACAAGATGAAACCATTCGCTCGCAAAAAGAGAGGCAGACTCGAGGACCGGAATACGACCGCCTGGATGTGCTCATTGGCAAGTGGATTAACGTGGGCAAAACTGAGCCGATCGGCGATGAACCATCACTCGACATCATCACCAGCGACATCTATGAATGGCTACCGGGCAAGTATTGGATCTTGCATAACGCGTACGGCAGGCTCGGCAACATTGATGCAGGTGGAGTCGAGATGATTGGTTATAACCGTGAAACCGGCAAGTATGTATCCTATTTCTATGATAGCCGTGGCAATGTTTCTGAACATGAAATTGTTGTAGAAGCCGATACCATGCGTTGGATGGGAGAAATCACAGGTTGCACAGCCGTCTTTACGGAAGACGGCAAAGTCCAGACCGCTAACCATGTCCGCTTGGACAAGAACGGCCAATGGGTGCCTTCGATGAGGGTAGTTCTACGCAAGGTAGAGTGATCTAAGCATCCGCTTGATGCGGCCCGTTCATCTGGGTTACATTACAGATGCACTCTCGATCGAACCCAGTTAATAACCGTGATAGAAAGTCTGAGTGAAAGAGGAGTAAATATGGCGATCACAATCTTGAAAATATTGTTGACACTATTTGCGATCCAGGCCCTAGTTAAGTTTGCTTTCTTTTTCGTGTTAAGCTATGAGCGAAGAAGGAAGATGTTAGATGCATCCTATGGCGATAAAGCCAGTGCCACTTCGATCACCGACAATGTCATATTAGTCATCGTGCTGGTGCTGATCGTGCTTGTTTTTGTGTCGGGAAGTATGGAGTACATCAGCTTTACAGCTGGACTTTACATCGGTGCAACGCTCATCCAATTGTATTTTCATCGCTTCTCCAAACCTTTGCCACCCGAAGAAGCTCCAGGCGCACCCGTATCGCCAATAAAAATCATGTCGTACGCCATTCAGGCAAATCCCGAGAAGCCGTGGAAGGAGTTGGTGATTCTGGGAGGGCTATTCCTCTGGGCGCTGATTATGTTGATCACCCGTGGGTTTAATCTCCTCTAGACGCTGAATCCTATCAATTGACGCACCAGACCATCCAGCGGATCATCCGGTTTGCACCTTTTCAGTCGGTGGAGGATTTCCTACCTTATCTTTTTTAGGAGTGTCCAAAAGGATGGGCCAAACCCACGAAATTAGACACTTCCTGTTTTTTATGGAAAAGGCAATCAGTATCGCGCATGATAAAATCTTCCTCATGACTCACGCCGAACGGATCGCTTCCCAATTGAATGTCAAACCGTCTCGAGTCACTGCCGTCATCAATCTGCTAGATGACGGGAATACCGTCCCCTTCATTGCACGTTACCGCAAGG
>JAICQC010000359.1 GCA_025938055.1 Anaerolineales bacterium
ACTGTCTTTTCGGGTATATCCTGGGTGGACGACTGCTCTATGCAGTGTCGAATTTTTCAGCCTTTGCGCAAAGCCCGCTCAGTATCTTCTCGCTCAACCTCGACCTGTTCGACCCACTGGCAGCGCTGGCTGTCGCTGTGATCGTAGGCTTCGTCTATGGCGCGCGGCAGAAACTTCCGTTCTGGTCAACGCTCGACGCGCTCACGCCGGTCTTCGCAGTTCTGGCGATTGGCTTGTCCCTCTCTCATCTCGCGGCAGGGACTGCCTTCGGAAGCCCCACAGACCTCCCGTGGGGGGTTGAGTTATGGAATGCAAAGCGGCATCCCACCCAAATTTATGAACTGCTCGCATTCCTTTTCATTTTTGGGTTGATTTGGCACCGCAAAATAGATTCCCCGGCTGGATCCAGCTTCCTCTTATTTGCCGCGCTGACCGCAGGAGCGCGTCTCTTCTTCGAAGCCTTCCGCGGCGACAGCACTTTGATTTTCGGTGAATTACGTCTTGCACAAATTATCGCCTGGATCGTGCTCGCGGTACTATTATTTACAACTGAATTAGTTCACAGAGAGGCAACGAAGTAACGCGATGTTCTATATCTTCATGGCTCTACTGAATGCTGATCTCTACTTCCGCATGGCAATCGGCTTCAAGTAGGAATCAAGGAGCGCATCCATATGCTCGAACGACTCGCACACAAAGAAGATCGGGTTGAATGCATAGACAGTCTTCGGGATGTGCGCGATCGTCGCAATGTCAAACGGCGCCAGAATCACATCTCCGCCAAAGTATCCCTCGCGGCTGATATTGAGAGTCTCATAAAGAGAATGGACGACATTCCAGCCTTCGTCCTGTGAGGACATCTGTCCTCGGCGATGCAGATCATTCACGCCATCAATGATACGATATAGATCGGTCTTATACGAAAGGAACTGCTCGTTGAGCTGCTCGAACACATCCCATGTGTAGTCGATGACCGTATCCCGCGAGAGCCGGTAGAATTCCATGATGGCATTTGCCAGCTCCGCGCGCCCTGAAATGATCCCTGCGCCGAAGACCTTGAAACGATTGTCCTCCACCACAAGCCCAAACTCGGTGCTATACCAGGCAAGGCGCTTGATGACTTCCTTTTCATCCTCAGTTGCCTTCAGATAGGCAGGCGCAAACTTATCCTCAATGCGCGCATAGAAATCCATGGTCAGATACGGCAGGTGCCCGAAAATGTCGTGGAACATATCGGGTTCTGGCGTAAACTCCATCTGGTCGCGGCTCCGCAGATAATCGGTGATCAGGAAAACACGCTGTGCAAATTTCTTGTACCAGTCATCTGCCAGCGTATAGCGGACGACCGTGCGCTCGATGCGCCAGCCTGTGCGAGGGGTAATTTGTTCGTTGAGATGAGCAACTGTGGGAATGTGATGCGGGTCGAGATCAAGCAACCTTAACCCATCCATAAATTGGTGACAAATATGTTCCAGCAGGTACGTTTTGTGCACACCGGCGAATAAGTCCGCCCAGATCGCATGCTGTTCGCTGGAAAAATCGATCTCCTGCCTGTCTGCCGAATATTCCTGAGATGGATCAATGTGCTGTGCGGCAATATCCCCTGTATACGCCGGCGGTTTTTGATTTGTGGTCATCATGTAGCCCTTTCTTGAGAATGGCTTTCCAGAACACAAAACATCCATACTGGTGTTAACGATGGCATAAGGATATTATCACTTCCAAAAAGGCAAGTCAAGAATGCCTGCTGACCGTGCCCGATGAGATGATAAAATCTTCATGATGAATGAATCATTGAACGGAAAAGCTATACTGGTCACCGGCGGAGCACGCCGGGTCGGAAAGATCTTCGCACTCGCCTGTGCGCGTGCAGGGGCAGATGTTGTTATCCATCACGGGCATTCAGATGAGGAGGCAGAGGCAACCCGTACAGAAATTACTGCACTGGGGCGCCGGGCATGGGTGTTCGAAGCAGACTTGAGCGAGCTCTCCCAAGCCCAAAATTTGATCCCTACAATTAACGAATCCACGCCTTTGTATGGTCTCGTCAACAGCGCGGCGATCTTCGAGTCGCTTTCGCTTGAAATGACTTCGTTCGACGATTGGCAGAAACATCTACAGATCAACCTGACCGCGCCGTTCCTGCTGAGTCAGGCATTCGCCAAACAGGCTTCCGACGGTGCACGAATCGTCAACATCCTCGACTGGCGCGCCCTGCGACCTGGTGCCGACCACTTCCCGTACACGATCAGCAAAGCCGCGCTTGCGGCTATGACAGAATCTCTGGCTGTGGCGCTCGCGCCGAAGATCATCGTCAACGGACTGGCACTTGGCGCCATCCTTCCCCCATCTGACGGGAACGCCAAACCGGATATCACCAAAAACATCCCTGCCGGCCGCTGGGCAGAGCAAAAGGAAGTTGAGCAGGCGCTCGTTTTTGCGCTCACATATCCTGCTTATATAATTGGCGAGATCATACACGTAGATGGTGGAAGACACCTAGTATAAACTTTTTTCAGAACTACCGGTATTTAACTCTAATTGACTACACGCAAGACGCGAGGATAAAAAACAATGGATAAGGTCATTATCAAAGATCTACTGGTGCGCGGGATCATAGGCGTCAATGACTGGGAACGCAAGCGCGCTCAGGATATTTTGATCAATATCACTCTGTTCACCGATACCCGCCGCGCCGCGGAAACAGACAACATAGCCGATTGTGTCAATTACAGCACGATGAGCAAAAGAATCCAATCCCACGCGGAAAGCGCAGAACGACTCACCGTCGAGGCGCTGGCGAATGATCTGGCGAAAATCTGTTTTGAGGACCCGGGCGTCCAGAAGGTCGTCCTGCGCGTGGAGAAGCCGGGCGCGGTGCGGTTCGCTAAATCGGTTGGCGTTGAGATCGAACGAAGCAGAGATGAGTGAGTCACACCTCGCGTATTTGAGTCTGGGCTCGAATATTGAGCCTGAGACGAATCTGGTCAAGGCAATTGAACAATTGCGTCAGCATGGAGAGCTGCAGAAGATTTCCAGCGCGTGGGAATCGGAATCGGTAGGCGCAGAGGGACCAAATTACCTGAACGCCTGTGCATTACTGGTAACGCCACTATTGCAAACGGACTTAAAAGAGCAAGCACTCCTCCGTATTGAAAAAGGACTGGGACGACGAAGAAGCGCGGACAAATTCGCGCCGCGCACCATGGACATTGATATCGTCATATTTGATGACGAGTCCTGTAATGATAAATACTGGGAGCAGGCTTTCGTGGTCGTCCCTCTGGCAGAGATCTATCCTGAATATCAAAACCCTTTAATTCGGGAAAGCATCAGCAAAACGGCAACGCGTCTCCGCCAGAAGGTGTGGATGGAGAGGCGTCCTGAGATACTCAGTGAATTTAGTCGCGGCCGTTCCGCTTCCTAGATCTGGAGCGGTTTTGATCCCCTCGAAATATTGTTCATGAACTCGTCCGGAACTATTAGCAACGCTCCAGTAAGATGCGGCGAGTTCCAGCCGCCGGTGTACGCTTCGGTGAGCAGGCACGATGAATGCAAGACGCGTTGCCTAAAGACTCGTGCCACCGTTTTTACGAATAAATTCATCTATTTGAGGCTCACATAACTTTATTATCTTCTCAACCGAAAGATTCAAGCGTTCCAAAACTTCATCGCAAAAATTGACTATGTGTAATCCGCCATCAATAGGCGAAATACTTTTCGACCCAATTTTCTTGAGAAATTCTTCTAACGGCTTTCTCTGGTCAATGGTTGCAAAAATTGTTTGAATATAAAAACGGTGGGGGTTGAAGCTATCTGAAGATTTAGAAATAATTGGAAACCCTGCTCTGTGCACTACGGCGTTTCTTAGGTTATAAAATGGCTGTGCCCAATTGTTACGTACTCTATCCAATTCTTTCGGTAATTTTTCCTTCTCATCATTACTGGGAGTCTTATTTCGCAAATGAGTAGCTAAATCTCCATAATTTAAACCGCATCTTTCATTTTGTATAGCTAATTCAAAAATAAGCTTAATCATCAGACCAAGAATGTCTGTTACTGTTTTTACTTTGGTTAAAAAATCATAGAAATAATATTGGACATAAAAAGCAAAATTGCCAATAGTTGATGCAGATTCTTCCTCTTCGCAAAAGTTAGTAAGTTGATGTATCGAATAAATGGCTTGCAGGCAAGTGTTTTCCAAGGCAATAAGATAATCGAGTAATTGAGAAATTGGATGGTCTACGGGATGTCTTGAAAGTTCAGCCAAAGCTAGGTCTCCCCTGATTTTCATAAGAGATGGAATACTTGCCAAGGCTTTTTCAGATATAGAAACCAAGACTGAAAACTTTGTTTGTTGATTGGGAGTTAAATCGGAATTACGACTTGCAAATTCTGATTTATCTTCCATAGTTTCTCCGTTTGAGTGGACTTGCTGCGCCCGACCATAGCAACGCGAAGGCAGGACTTTGTTGAAAGCCCCTTGGCAATGACCTATTCTCCCAGGAGGTCGCCGAGGGTCATACGCCTAGCCGAACTGGACCCGAGGTCGAGAAATATTGTTAAGGAATTCCTCGCGCGTCGCCAGGTTAGCACGGAATGCGCCGTGCATCGCCGAGGTGGTCATACGGGCATCATGCTTCTTCACTCCGCGCATCATGGAGCACAAATGCATTGCCTCCACCACGACTGCCACTCCCTGCGGCGCAAGGATTTGCTGAAGAAGATCTGCAATCTGGCGGGTCATGCGCTCCTGCACCTGAAGGCGGCGAGCGTACATGTCCA
This sequence comes from Anaerolineales bacterium, assembly GCA_025938055.1. Next base: position 4,786 of record JAICQC010000359.1, read on the forward strand.
CAATCCGTGGAATTTTGGAGAGCCCGATCACTTTCCCTTTTGGGAGGTAAGCCACGTGAGCTCGTCCGATAAACGGAAGCATGTGATGTTCGCACAGGCTGTAAAATTCGATATCACGCAACAGTACCATCTCATCGTAATTAATGTCTAACAAAGACCTATTGATGATTAGTTCGGGATCCGAACTGTATCCACTCAGC
>JAICQC010000381.1 GCA_025938055.1 Anaerolineales bacterium
CAGATGGTCGCCATCCCAGTCGTAACTGGTGATCCGTTTGGTGCTTTCGCTGCTGAACTCCAACTGTGTACCGGGAATCTTGGCGACGCGAACGGGACCGACCGTATCACAGCTTGGGATATTCACGTTCAGGAGGAAGACCTGATCGGAGCTGACCAGCTCCGTGTCCACCACATGCGCCGCGATCTGTGTCCCGCTCTTCGACCAGCTCACTTCCCGAAATGCGTACTGATTGTAGAAACAGTTCTCCCGGAGCGAAAGCAGGCTGAACCTCGTATCTACAGTGCTCAATGTTTCCATGTCAAACGGGAGGATGTTAAGCGTGCGCTGGATACTGATGGCAACAAGATTGCCATCCGGCGAGACCTGGAAGTCCTCTAGCAGTTCATGGGCGACAAAACACATGATTTCCTGAGGCTGGCGCGTATCAACATGCAGCAGGTAGACGCAGTTCCGTGAAATGTACGTCAGGCGGCCATCAGGCAACCAGTGGAGTTCGGATTTGGCGGAATTATCTGTGCGAATCTGGATCAAATTATTGCCGTCCACATCCATCAGGTACAGCTGGTTCCCTGCGAGGAATGCAATTTTGTCTGCGCCACCCGGGATGGCGGGCAGTTCGGATATGGGCGTGCCAACCGTCGCGGTGATATCCGGCGTGACGGTCGGCTCGGGCGTAGAGGTCAGCGTCGATGCGGTGGTTGGGGAAGCGGAAATGTTGACTTGTGTGGCTGTTGGCGTCGGCGTAGAGAGGAACGGAAGTTGTCCGCGGAAGGCATAGACGCCCGCAAGCGCGATCAGCAGAATCAAGCCTGCGACAATCCAGCCGCCGCGGTTGGAGGAGGCAGCAGCCGGGGCAGGCTGCCTATCCACCAGCGCTGGAATTTTTTGAAGGGTTGGCTCGCCTTCATACGCTGCCTTATTCAATTCGTGCGCGAGTTCGAGGGCGGTGGCATAGCGTTTCTCCCGGTTCTTTGCCATGGCTGTTTTGATAATTACGTCCACCTCACCGGGAAGGTCAGGACGCAGGTTCAGAATATTGGGAACCGGATCATTCACGTGTTGAAGAGCCAGGCCGATGACTGTATCCTTGCCAAAGGGACGTTCGCCTGTCAGCATTTCGTAAAGCATCGCTCCGAGTGCATAGATATCCGCGCGGTGATCGACATCCTCTCCCAGCGCCTGCTCCGGGCTGATGTAGGCGGGTGTGCCGATCACTTCGCGACCCGTGGAGGAGACGAGCGATTCGGTGAACTTTGCCACGCCAAAATCGGAGAGGTACGGATTATTGCCCGTATCGAACAGCACGTTATCAGGCTTGATATCGCGATGGATCACGCCTCTGGAATGAGCATGGTCGAGCGCGGCTGCCAGCCGTTCAATAACCAGCGCCGCGTCACGCAGGGAAAATCTTCCCTTTTTGATCATCTCCGTCAGCGAGCCGCCGGACATATAGCGCATCACAAAGAATGGCTGGTGATTATCTTCTCCCCCCACATCATAGACTGGAACGATGGCAGGATGTTCGAGCGAAGAGATCAGCTTGATCTCGCGTTTGAAACGGGCACGTGTCACCAGATTATCGAGCATTTCACGCGGCAGGATCTTGATCGCGACTTCACGGTTCGAAACGGGATCGAAGGCGCGATAAACCGTCGACATCCCGCTGCGACCCAGCTCCGCTTTGATCTTGTATCTGCCAACTTTTTCAGGCGACATGCGTCAAGTATATCAAAATCCCTCTCCAAAAGAACATTGTAAAGAATATGCAATAAAAACTCCGCTGTGAGGCGGGACTCGGTTCTTGTTACTAATTACTGTTCCTACGGATTTTGGATCTCGGCTGCCCGTAGAGTATTGCTCATCAGCATCGCGATCGTCATCGGACCGACGCCGCCGGGGACAGGTGTAATGAAGCCCGCCACTTCCTTGACTTCCTCGAAGCAGACGTCACCCACCAGGCGCTGCCCGCTCTTTTTGGTGGCGTCCGGGACGGCGTTGATGCCCACGTCGATGACCGCCGCGCCGGGCTTGATCCAGTCGCCGCGTACCATTTCCTTCCTGCCGATCGCTGCGATGACGATATCTGCCTGGCGCACGACGGCGGGCAGGTCTTTCGTGCGCGAGTGACAGACGGTGACGGTGGCGTTCCTGCCGATCAGCAGCAGAGCCGCCGGCATGCCTACAATATTGGAGCGCCCCAGCACCACGGCATTCGCGCCTTCGATCTTCACTCCTGATTTTTCCAACAGGTAAATACAGCCGTAGGGCGTGCACGGCACAAAGAGCGGGTCGCGCCCCTTCTGCGCCAGACGACCAATGTTGAGCGGAGAGAAACCATCCACATCCTTCTCGATGTTGATGAGGGAGAGTACACGCTCCTCATCAATATGGGAGGGCATCGGCAGCTGTACCAGAATGCCGCTCACTTCCGGGTTGGCGTTCAACTCCTTCACCAGCGTCTCGACCTTATCCTGAGTGGCATCGGCGGGCAGGTGTTCGCTGATCGATCCCATACCGAGCTCCTGGCAAGCCTTGCCCTTCGATGCGACATAAGCAGCTGAGTACGGGCGGTCGCCCACCAGCACGGTTGCCAGGGTCGGTTTTTGTTTGCCAGCCGCCGTACGTTCCGCCACTCTCTTGGCAACTTCTGCACGCACCTGTTGTGCGATCAGCTTTCCATCGATAATGTGAGCAGTCATTGTTTCTCCTTTTGCTGTGTCATCCACTGTACAATCCCGCCCGCTATGAAATAGAGACACTTATCCCAAATTGGTAATTATGCCTCTCAGGCGGTCGCCTTCATATCCGGTAAGCCTAACCGGATCGATCTCGTTCCAGCGCGGCGAAGGAGCAAACGCGTTGACACGCAGGTAGTTCCCGGTCAGCCCTTCCATTTGCCAGCCCCCGTCTCCCACCTCAGAGACGGATTCCCACAGCACTGGGATTGTCTGTCCGGTGAATTTTTGGCGATAGTCTCGCGCGAATTCTTCCAAGGCGTCGTGCAGGATGTGATTGCGCTTCTTTCTGACCTCAGGTCTCACCTGTCCCTTCATCCGCGCCGCGCCGGTGCCGGGACGCGGCGAATAGGTAAAGACGTGTCCGCCGGCGAAGTTCATCTCACGCACGAAGGCAAGCGACTCGGCAAACTCCTCCTCGGTCTCGCCGGGGAAGCCCGCGATGATATCGGTGGTGATGGCCACATCCGGAATGGCGCTCCGCGCAGCAGAGACCAACTCGCGGAAGGATTGAGGTGTGGTCTTGCGCGCCATCCGCCTGAGCGTGGATTCGCATCCGCTTTGCAGAGGCAGGTGCAGGTGAGGCATAAGGCGTTTATCGCTCCATAGCGAAAAGAAATCCGCGTCCAGGTCCCACGGCTCAAGAGAGGAGAGGCGCAGGCGCGGCACATCGGTTTCACGCAGGATCGCTTTGATCAGGTCTTTTAGATGCAAACCGAAGCCTGCCTTGCGAAGTCCTGGTGATCTTCCGGGGAGCGAAGTCGAAAGATCATATCCCCACGAGCCGAGATGGACGCCTGTCAGGACGACTTCCTTCGTGCCGCCTGCCAGCGCGGATTGAATATCGAGAATCACATTGCCAGCCGGGCGGCTGCGCCCTTCACCGCGCGCGATGGTGGTGACGCAGAACGTGCAGTGATTATCACAGCCATCCTGCACTTTGATGAAGGCGCGCGTGCGGCGGTGCAGCCCGGGCAGAGGTTCACGGGCGATCGGTTCGATGTCAAAGGATTCCTCGGGCAGGCTCAATACATCCGTGACGAGCTGGTCCTTACGGTCGTTCGAGATCACACGCACGCGAGCAGCGTTTTGCAGTTCGAGCGCCTGCCCCGGCTGGAGGGTTGCCCAGCATCCCGTGGCAATGATTTCATTCACACCAGCGCGCGCCATCTGCCGGATCTTGCCACGCGAATCGGCTGCGGCTTTATGGGTCACCGCGCAGGTATTGACGACCGCCATATCTGCCGTCTCGGCTGAGTCCGCGATCTCATGCCCCCCCGCGCGAAACCCCCGCGCCATCGCTTCGATCTCGCTCTGATTTAGTCTGCAGCCTATAGTATCGAGATAGATTTTCATACGTTTTCTGTCATTGCAAGGAGCGTTCGTCGCGACGACACTTGCGCATGCAGGCAGTGCAGTTGAGCAATCTCCCGATAAATATTGAGATTGCTTCGGGCAGAAGAGTACTGCCCTCGCAATGACGACATGTATTATGGTTGTATCACCACAAAATTATCGAACAGCACGTCCACACCGGGTTCAGTGAACGCACCCGCCACCAGGCCCACATCACCGGTCGGGAAGTCTGTATCACTGGCGGAGGCAACTTCGGTGAAGTTAATGTAAAAGGTCAGGGTATTTCCGATGCAGTCTGCGCGCAGATGATTCATGGTATCGGTCTGGATCGATTGCGAAACCTGCATTTCGCTCTGACCCAGCAGCAGCGTCAGCCCGCCGATAAACTTTCCGATCACGTAATAACCGTCATTGCTAATCATGAAGAAATAATAATTCCCGCTCTGGTAGCGGCAGATCAATCCCATGCGATTTTCGTCGGGACCGTTCAACTTGATCACATCG
>JAICQC010000482.1 GCA_025938055.1 Anaerolineales bacterium
ACGCGCACTTCATGACGATAAAGATCGAGGTCGATGTCCATGAGAGGAGTTTACATGAGTCGGAGTGGGATGTCAATTTTGGTGCTCAATTTGTCGTTACGTTTTGCGGCGCCTCGCGATCGCAAGCGCGATGCCTCCCAGAATGAGCGCACCTGCCAGGATCAACCTCCATGAAACCTCTTCTGCAAGGAAAGCAACGCCGCCCCATGCCGCCAGGACCGGTACCGATAGCTGGACGATGGCGGCGCGCGTGGCAGTCAGCCCAGCCAGGGCCGCGTACCAGATCACATATCCCACCCCCGAAGCGACAGCTCCCGAAAGCACAGCCAGCACCACCCCGGATGCGGACAAATGCACACCATTCAGTAGGACCAATCGAATGGCGAGGATGAGTGGCACCGCACGGAGGAAATTACCTGCTGTATCTGCAAGCGGTGACCCGGAGCCGCGCCCGCGCAGTGAATATACTCCCCAGGCGATCCCTGCTATCATCATTGACGTGGAACCCAGAAGCGAAGGAGATTCAAGACCGGGCAGTACCAGATACACCAGTCCGCCAAGAGCCAGCAGAATACCCAGCCATTCCAGGGGCTGCGGCCGTTCGCCAGAACGCAGCGCTACCAGGATCATGGTCACCTGCACACTGCCAAAGAGGATCAGTGCACCGGTCCCGGCACTCAGGCTGAGGTAGGCGAGCGAGAAAGCGATTGCATACAGGAACAGCATGGCGGCAGAGATCCAGTTGCCGCGCACTCTGGGTTCGACACTATTCCTTTGGAGGGAAGTGATTAGCCACAAGGTCAGTGCGCCCGACATCAATCTGACCGTTGTATAACTGACGGCGTCAATGATTTCCTGCCCGAGCGCCAGTCTGTTCAGAAGTGAATTGGATGCAAAGGCAGCCATGGTTAAAGATGTATAAAGCGCGGTGAGAAAACGAGGATTCATCTGGCGAGTGTACAGGGGAGATGAAGTAATGTCAATTTGGAAGATCTCTGAAACAGCGACAATCAGCTATACTGGGGATTATGGGAGACAAACTCACCCTTAAAGTGATCCTGGAAGGAACTCGCCTGTCACCTGGGCGCGCCTGTTCGAGCTGCAATAATACTATTCATGGATCACTGCCACATTTCCACACAAGCCTATCAAAAACAAGCCTGCAATCGAGATTACGATTTCCACTGGCTGGAAACGTCCGGCGGGCTTTACATGCACAATTAGGAGCACAGATGAACGAACATGCAAAACGAATACGTAAGCCGCGCTGTTTTCTGCTGTATGCTCTTGCACCGGACGGTATGCCGGCAGCGGAGGCAAACCATACGCTGAATGCCTTTATCGGCGACCCGGCACTCCCGCTGGCGATCTTTCACGACCACTTCATCGGTCAGCCGGGAGGCATTGTTATTTTCTATGTGGGAACCACAGAGGAGCGGGATGCCCTGCTGGCGCAGGCGTATCTGGAGGGCTGGCACGTGGAAATCCAGCCCCTGATCTTCTCCCATAGCCCGTCCGCGTTCGACGAGCAGACCGCCTTCACCCTGCGTGCCTACCGTGGCGTGAACTGGGAAACACTCCAAAAAGAGCAGCGCCCTTCGTTTGGAAATCCGAGCCGCGAGGCAGAAACTGCAGCGGAAGAGGAATAACGTCATTTGAGTGAATGGATTTGAAGTAAGAAAATTCAGATCTACTGCATCAGGATTACAGTGGAGAGGAACTAAATTTTTTATCGCGTCATTCCGCTTTACAAATCATCGCCTCCCTGCTATACTTCTTCCTGTTAATGTTGACTTTTTCTGCTCCTCAGGTTGGGCAGTTTGCTTGAGAAAAATCGTACGTCTACGTCTGATCCCTCGCGAGCAAGTCAGCGAGGGTCTTTTTATAGCCGCTTGCGCGGCACCTTGAATGACCTTAACCGCCAATGGCGGATAAATATATTTTTTAAGTAGTGAGGATAAACATACTTATATGAGTAAGCACGGAAAATTGAAGATCATTCCCCTGGGTGGACTTGGGGAAGTGGGCAAGAACATGACCGCCTACGAATATCAGAACCAGATTCTGGTTGTGGATGCCGGCATCATGTTCCCCAAAAACGATATGCTCGGGATCGATTACATCATTCCCGACTTTGAATATTTGCGCAAGAGAGCCGACAAAGTGGTGGGAATTGTCATCACCCATGGACATGAAGACCATATCGGCGCCATTCATCACGTCTTGAACAGCATCTCTGCGCCTGTATATGCCACGCCTCTGACCCGCGGTCTGATCGAGGTCAAGCTGGCGCGCAACAATGTTGTAAAAGCCATGCTCAATACGGTGGAGGCGGGCGACTCTGTGGAGATTGGTCCCTTCAAAGTGGAGTTCTTCCACATCTGTCACTCGATCCCCGACGCGGTTGGCTTGGGCATCACCACGCCTGCAGGGCTCGTGGTCCATATGAGCGACTTTAAATTCGATCATACCCCGGTGGATGGCTGGCCCACAGACTATGCCAAGCTGGCAGAGTTCTCGAAGCGCGGCGTGGACCTTCTGCTCTCGGACTCGACAAACGCCGAACGCCCCGGTTGGACACCTTCTGAAATGGTGATCGGTCCCGCGTTTGACAAGGTCTTTACCGAGGCGCCCGGGCGAGTCATCGTGGCAACCTTTGCCTCGTTGATCTCTCGTATCCAGCAGGTGGCGGATGCGGCGGAAAAGCACGGGCGCAAGATGGCGCTGGCTGGCTCAAGCATGATCGACAACGTCAAGATCGCCCGCAAACTGGGTTATCTGAACATTTCGGATGAAGTACTCGTGCCGCTGGACCAGGCATTGCAAATGCAGAACCACAAGGTTGTGCTGATGTGTACCGGTTCACAGGGCGAGCCCTCCTCCATCGTGGGACGCTTGTCCGCCGGGACAAACCGCCAATTCGACCTCAAGCCGAATGACACTGTGGTCCTTTCCTCTCATCCGATTCCGGGTAATGAAGAGACCATCAGCAAGACGATCAATCGTCTCCTGCGCCGCGGCGCGAACGTGATCTATGACGCGCTGGCACCGGTGCATGTCTCTGGTCATGCCGCCCAGGAGGAGCAGAAACTTCTGCTCAACATGGTCAAGCCGAAACACTTCCTGCCGATCCATGGCGAATTGCGCCAGTTGAAGCGTCATGCCGCCCTCGCAGTGGAGGTGGGTCTCTCGGAAGAGGACGTGATCGTCGTCGAGAACGGACAGGTGGTTGAGCTTTCCGGCGGCAAGATCAAGCTGGGTGACCGCATTCCTGGTGGCTATGTCTTTGTGGATGGTCAGTCCATTGGCGAAGTGGACTATGACATTATGCGCGAGCGCGGCAAGCTTGCCCGCAACGGCATCTTCCTGATCGACATCAGCGTCGATCACCTGGATGGACGTCTTTTACATGACCCCGAGATCATC
>JAICQC010000048.1 GCA_025938055.1 Anaerolineales bacterium
CCACTTCCAACGTGTCGCCGCTCTCAGAGACGGCATACTTGTTGATCTTTGCAACCGCGATTTGAACTTCCATGCCTTCATTTTACTATGGGATTGAAAGCCACTCCCCCTTATGCTGTTTAGAACAATGTATTCTAGCTGTGCTTTTTTTCTTGTTTCCTGTTGCAAAGCTGTGTTCCTCTTCAAATATCCGGTATCACCGTGTGAGCGTCGAACTTCCCTGGATGAGCGTCAGTAATTCTGCTTTATTTGTTATGACCATATCTCCATGTTGAGTGAGTGCCAGCGCTGCCAGGGTGACACCATACCGCAGTCCCGCCGCGACATCTCCATCCAGCCAGCCGTAAATCACACCTGCTGCAAGCGCGTCGCCTGCGCCCAGGCGGTCGATGATGCGGGTGGGAGGCGCGGGCGCAGACTGAACTGCTTTACCATCCCATAGAAGTGCGCCCTGGTCCGAGAACGTCACGATAACCGAACGCGCCTTGCTCAGTTCACGGATTTCCTGTGCTACATCCTGCGTGCTGCCCGTGCAATTGAATAAACGTGTGGCATCTGCCTGGCTGCAAAACAGTAATTCCACATTCTGAATGAGGGGTAATAACGTCTGTGCTGCATCCTTCTCAGACCAGAGCTTCTGGCGATAGTTGATATCGAAACTCACCGGCACATGCCGCTCCTTCGCGTGCCGTATGGCTTCCGTGACAATTTCCAGGCAGGAGGGGGACAACGCAGGCGTGATCCCTGTCAGGTGAAGGAGACGCGTATCGAGTAGTAATTCCCAGTCGATCTCACTGGCTTGCCACTGTGTCGTGCATGAATGGGCGCGGTCATACGTGACCTGAATGCCGCGCGGCGGTTCGCCGAACTCTACATAGTATGTCCCCATCCGCCCATTTTCTTTCCAGAGGATTCCCCTCGTATCTACTCCGGCGACGCGCAGAGTATTGAATGCCAGCCGTCCGAGCGGATTTACGGGCAGCACACCACTCCAGCACGTCTGTCTTTCGAGGCGCGCCAGCAAGGTGGCGACGTTCGCTTCGGTGCCCGCGGGATACACATCCAGCTGCGAAGCGCTTTCAAGCCGCTTCCCGGATGGGGCACTGAAGCGCACCAGCATCTCACCGAGCGTGGTTATGTCAAAGCGTGGTTTTGCCATATATGCTCTCTTTGCTCAAATCCGCGGATCAGGTCACGGCACTACGCGCCGCGACTCTCCATGTCACTTCTACTTGATTCCCGCGCGCCCCCACGATTTCATCGAACAGACTCGTCACCATGCAGCAATGGTTCGGAATGATGCTGACCCGTTCACCAATCTCTGGCTTGCGCGCACAGGCGGAGAAATCTGCATGACCGTGCTCCTCTGAAAGCATATGGATCTTTGCTTCAGGATATTCACAGATATATCCGTAACCATCTAGGTCGTGCAGGTCAGAAGATAACGTTTTGCTCCCCGCATCCAGGATCACGCGATCAGCGGTGGGCCGGCTGACGACAGTCGCGAAAATTTTCAGTGCGCAGGTATCGAGTGTCACTGCGCCGGCGCGCAAAGACAGCCTGTCCCCGTACACGTAAATGCCCGCCCGATATTCTGTCAGTTCGGGATGGGTATGTGCCTGCCACATGCCGGGAGTCCCCCCGCCACTGACCCGCTCGATCTGTATTCCATCGCTTTTTAGCAAGGCGCGTGTCTCGCGCACGAAGTCATCCAAACGTTCGTTCGTCGGAAAGGTCATCAAGCCGCCGAAATGCAAGTTAGGCAGCCTCGCAATGAGCCGAGCCAATTCTGCGGTTTCCTGTGGTGATTGAACGCCACAGCGCTGCAAGCCCATATCGCATTCGATCAGCACGGTGAGTGTAAGACCTGCCTGCTGCGCGGCGTGCGAAAGACCACGGACGGTGAACCCCGAATCGGCTGTCACACTCACGTGGTGGCGCGCAGCCAGCGCCATGAGTCGTCTCAGCTTGCTCTCGCCGATGACGTTATAGGTAATAAAAATATCACCGAAACCTGCCTCTGCCATCACCTCTGCTTCGCTGACCTTCTGGCAGGTAATGCCTGCTGCGCCTGCCTCCATCTGCAGCCGGGCGATGGCAGGGATTTTGTGGGTCTTGATGTGAGGGCGGTTGACGATTCCGTGTTCATCGAGATAGGTTTGCAGGCGTGTGATATTCACTTCCATGCGGTGCATGTCCACCACGGGGACGGGAGTTTCGAGGTCATCGACATGCATGGATTATTTATCTCCGACATATGCGATGGCATCGATCTCAACCAGGAACCCGAGCAACTGGCTGCCCACCGTCGTGCGTGTGGGTTTGGGGTCAGGAAAGTAAGTGACATAGACCTTGTTATAACGCTCGAAATGCGACAGGTCACTTAAATGTGCACTAACCTTGACCACGTCTGCCAGGCTCGCACCACCTGCTTCGAGGATTGCCTTGATATTTTCCAGCACCTGAGCCGTCTGCTCCTCGATCGTTTCACCGACGATCTGTCCCGTAGCCGGGTCGCGCGGCACCTGACCGGAAACAAAAATAAAGTCTCCCACGCGCAGTCCCGGTGAATAGCTTCCTGTGGATGACGCGCCGGTCGTGATTGTGAGTTGTTGCTTGGGCATAAATAATTCTCCTTTTTAAATTAAGAGCCTTGCGAAGGCATATCCTGAGGCGAAGCCAAGGGTTCTACTTCCACGCGTCGTGCAAGAGCCTAAGCCAGTTGCCGAACATGATCGAGGCAATGTCTGCATCGCTATAGCCGCGCCCCGAAAGGATTTCCGGGATATGCTGGAGGTCGGCGATCGTATCCATGTCAGCCGGGGATTGCTCACGTCCAAAGCCGCCGTCGAGGTCGCTACCGATCGCGGCATGCTGGCTGTTCCCGGCAAGCTGGCAGATATGGTCAATGTGATCGGCAACGTGTGCGAGAGTGACGCGCTCATTTTCCCTGACTCCACGCGTCCAGCCTGAGCGCAACATCCAGTTATCGAAAGCAACACCGATCACGCCGCCACGCGCGATAACGGCGTGAATCTGTTTATTGTCGAACTGGCGTTGATGGGGAACAAGCGCCCGGCAATTATTATGGCTCGCCAGCACAGAACCCCCGAAGCAATCCATGGCTTCCCAAAATGCCTCATCCGAAAGATGCGTAAGATCGAGAAGAATATCCAGGTTTTCCATCTCCCGCAGGAGTTGCCTGCCCTCGAATGCGAGCCCAAGCTCTGTGGATGTACCGCCCGCATAGCGACCTGGACCATAATGCGCCGGACCGATGATGCGGACGCCCGACTCCTTCCACGCCGGTAATTGTTCGGGCAAAAGAATCGGGTCCGCGCTTTCCATGCTGATCACGAGTCCCACAATGGGCTGAGGCAAAGACGTATCCTGCTCCCATTGAATCCATGCTGCAATATGCTCGTCCAATTGTATTTTGTTCGTGATTAAACTGAGCTTACCAGCATCGTCCAGCGCGCGATAGTAGGCAAGCTGTCCCTGGGCAACAGCATATGCCTGATAGGGCGATGAATAATCCAGGTTTTGGATTGCGCGTCCGGTGGAGCGTGCCAGCAGAGTGGCAAAACATAGCGCAACCCGGCCCTGGCGCATCTCGGGCAGGGCAACTGTGCCCTGCCCGCGCCCTGCACCAGAGAGAGCGCTCTCCCCGGTGCGGATGGTATACACCGAATGCTGGATATTCCGGTTCCATTGGAGCGCATTCCAGGCGAGGTCGAGATGAGCATCAATGATGATCATGGCGAAAATATCCTTTCCCTGATTTTACTATCAGCCTCTGGTCGAGTCGAACAATTAAAGATTTCGAATATAGTCTGAATCACCTCCATTACGAAGAGGCTTATTCACTGAATCAGGATTAATTCCGCCGCGGCATCGCCAGACGTTGGGCGATATTAACAATGAAGTTTTCATTAAGTGATATTAAAACAACAGTGAGTCTTTCATGAGAGCTCCCATCGCCGTCTTGACATATCGGACAAATGGACTATAATACCCTTGCTCGACGTCAGGGTGCCCCCCTCACTCTGACGTCGGGCATTTTAATGCCTGTTCTCCATTGAATGGATTTAATACTTGTCCTTGACGCACATCTAGCCTGCCGATATAATCTGCCCGCTTGATTAGAAAACATAAGGGTAGGACGACCCCGCCCGTGCAAATTAAGGAGAAAGATCAATGCCCCCACATCCAAAGCGCAAACACTCAAAGAGCCGCCGCAATATGCGTCGTGCGCACGACGCATTGCAGCCTCGCAGTCTGACAGCTTGCTCCAACTGCGGCTCGATGCGCCTTCCACACACCGTTTGTCCCAACTGCGGTTTTTACGAAGGCCGCGAAGTTGTCGAAGTGAAGAAGGAAAAGAAAAAGGCAGAGTAAGTTTTGGCTTGCTCATGAACGGGTCGTGACGAACACGACCCGTTTGTGTTTTAAAAGCCGGTGGTCGAGCAGCATTACTTGCCGCATGAAGATCACGCCACCACAGAATCAGTTCGAGACCAGCATTCGGAGAAGAGTATGAATCTACATCCACAAACAGCCGCGTTCGTTTTCCCCGGGCAGGGTTCGCAGGCTGTCGGTATGGGCAGGGAGCTTGCGAAAACCTATCCGATCGCAGAAGAGACATTTGATGAAGCCGACTCCATTATTGGATTCTCGCTTTCGCAACTCATGTGGGAAGGTCCCGCCGAGGAATTGAACGAGACCATCAATACCCAGCCGGCTCTGTATGTCCATTCGGTTGCCGCCTGGAGGATTTTCAAGATGCATTATCCGGACTTCGTGCCCGCCACCGTAGCCGGACATTCTCTCGGCGAACTGTCTGCGCTGTGTGCTTCAGGCGCGTTGTCTTTTGCAGATGGATTGAAGCTGGTGCGCACGCGCGGTGAATTGATGAAGCGCGCCGGAGATTTGAATCCTGGTGGGATGGCAGCCATTCTGGGCGTGGATATTCCCACGCTGGATAAAGTCTGCGCGGAGGCAAGTACGGCGGATGAGATTGTCCAGGTGGCGAACGATAATTGCCCGGGGCAGGTAGTGATCTCAGGTCATAGACCTGCATTGGAGCGAGCCATGACAGCCGCGAAGGCATCCGGTGCAAAACGGGCGATGCCTTTGCAGGTGAGCATTGCCGCGCATTCGCCGCTGATGGCGACTCTGCAGCAGGACTGGGATACGGCAGTGGATTCAGCTGCCATCGAAAAGCCAGTCATCCCCGTCGTGGGAAACGTGCATGCCAAGCCCATGCTGACCGCGGACGAACTGCGCGCGGAGATCAAAGCCCAAATGCAGTCGCGCGTCCGTTGGACTGAGTCGGTGCAGTTGATGCAGAGGAATGGAATTCAGACATACGTCGAGGTGGGGAGCGGGGATGTCCTGTTGGGGATGATCAAGCGCATCGACTCTGCGGCGGCACGCGTTCCATTAGGTACTCCAAAAGATTTCATCGCGCTGCAGGACTAAATCGGCTATACTTTCAACATGGTTGATCTGAATGCCCGAGTCGAGCGCGTGATTGAGGAGATCACCGGTAATGAGGCATTATTGGAAATGCTTGAAACAGACGCCGCGACCGAGATGCTGAACTGGGGAATCGCAACCGCGAAATCGATCATCACCAGGACGGGCGACCTCGATGATTTCGGCGCCGAGCTGGCGATCCTGCCTCGGTTGAAGGCGATCCGGCAATCCATGCGTTCCATTGGGAATTGGGCTGCGGGAAAATATAAAGACCCTGAAAGCCGTATCCGGTTACGCGAGAAGCTGCTGGAGCACTTTCGTACCATCTTTGGAGAAAGACGAGAACTGCCGACTGCCAGACAAATGGATGATCTATTAAGGCAGGTAGATGATAAGAGCGAAACACCCCATCAATTGATATTGAAGTTACGGGATTTACTCGAACAACGAGGTTAAGGAGCACTCATGCCCAGGCGCCGCGCCAGATCAAAGACGAATTCTTCTGTCACATTATTTGTATTAGTTATTCTTTTCATCCTCGGCATTTATTATTCCATGACCGGTAGAGATCCCGGTGGTGTTTTCGGAACGGCAACCCAGACCCCTCCTGTGGCGGCGGCTACTCAGGCGTCTCCCGTTGTGAATGCTCCGACATCGGTCAACGCCAGTGGAACCTGGTGGGAAGTCTATTTTACCGACCCGGTCAATCTGCGTGATCCGGCAAACTGGCAGAGCTCGATCCAGGGCCGCTTAATCGAAAAGATCAATGCTGCACAGACCAGCATCCACATCGCTTCGTTTGAATTTGATCTGCCTCTGGTGGCGGAAGCATTGATCGCCGCCAGGCAGCGCGGCGTCGATGTGCGCTGGGTAACCGACGACGAGCATGGCCTGGAAGCAGATGAAGAGCCCAGGCATGGTCAGTTCGCGATGCTGCAGGGGGCAGGCATCGAAATCCGTTCCGATGATCGTTCCGCGCTGATGCATAACAAGTTCTGGATTTTCGACAGCCAGATCGTATGGACCGGTTCTACGAATATCACAGAGAGTGGAATCTTCAAGCAGGACAACAATACAATTGTGATCCAATCACCTGAAGTGGCTGCAATGTACGAACGTGAATTCCAGGAAATGTGGGACGGGCAGTTCGGACCGCGCTCGCCGTCGCAACTGGATGAGCAGACCGCCGTTGTGAACGGCTCGCGCATCGTTGTGGTCTTTACGTCAGAAGACCCTGCCCTCGAAAATGCAATTGTCCCCATCGTGCAATCCGCAACCAGCAGCGTCCGCTTCCTCACGTTCAGCTTTACCGATTTCCCGCTTGCCGATGCAATGAGCCAGCGCCAGGATGAGGGGGTGGATGTGGCAGGTGTCTTCGAAACGGTGGGCAGTGAGACCGATGCTTCGGAATTGAAAACGTTGATGTGTAGAAGCGTGCCGGTCAAGCAGGATGGGAACCCCAGTTTTCTCCATCACAAGTTTATTGTGGTAGATGAACGGATCGTGATTACGGGGTCCATGAATTACTCGACGAACGCCGAAGAGAGCAATGATGAGAACGTGATCATCATTGATAATGAGGAGATCGCAAGATTATACCTCCAGGAATTCGAGCGGGTCTGGAATCTGGCAAACGACCCCGATGTAGAAACTATTGCCTGCGGTTAATGAGAGAAAAGTCAAAGTGTCAGGCGCTTTTCCTATTCGTTTCTCCATCTCATGATTTTGTTCACGCTGCAACGGTGCGGGTTTAAAGATGACCAAGACCTCCGGGACTACTCCTGGAGGTCTTGGTATTATGTTCAATTGACTGCAGACCGGCTTACAGACTGTCTGTTTCCTAGGCAGGTCTGATATAGGTTTCCCCGTCATAGATCATGGCTGCCCAGCCTTTATCCAGCTTTGCCCATGTGTCCTTTCCATCAGACCAGGTCGACTGGATTGTCACCTCGTCGCCCGCCACTAGCCCGCCAACGACCTCGGATGCGGTATTGTGGTCTGCACGAATACGCAAACTCCTGACGTCAACGACTCCCTTTTGAGGTGCGGCTGTGCTGACAGGTGCAGGTTTTTCGCGTGCGGCTTTCATGGAAGCGGCTCGATCAACAGCCGCTTTCTGGACCGCGGGTTTTTCAGCCGCGGGCTTTTCTGCCGCTATTTTCTGGCTGGACGCTCGGGCGCGAACGCCAGCTTTCTTTTTGGCTGTCTCGTCAACAGGCTTCCCCTGCGCTGCAGTCGCATCTTTCTCATCACGATCGGTGAGTGCATCGATGGCTCTTTCGAACAGGCTTTTCTTTTGTTCTTTGCTCACGATGATCTCCTTTCCTTCCATTTAAGATACAATTTTAGCATTCTAACACTCCCGGGAGGGATTTTATCTGACCAATTCCTCTGCCAGTGAAATGTTATCAGTTATCTATGGACAATGGTCGTTACTTTGCGACGGCAGATAATCTACGGGTATAATCTGGGTATGGCTGCCATGTCTGGCAATTTAATTGTCAGCGCCGCTACGAGCGGGTAAGTAACTATATCTGGTTAGAGATTTTCTCTGACCAGATTTTCTTTTGCCATTTGAAATCGGGAGCAATCTTCCTATATCGTGCCTATTGTCTTTCGGCAAACTTCCGAAATCCTACATTAAGGAGAATCAATGAGCTATGCGCTAAGTGAAAATATGATGCGGCATGAGCGAGGCGAAGTGAAATATACTCCGCTCCATGGATTGCCATCGATGAAAAAGACGGTCATCCATTACACGGAAGAAACCTGTGACCGCAAAACCTATATCGGCAATAAGAAGATGATCCGTGATTGGATGTAGGAAGAAGAGAGATGAAAAACTTACTCAATATCAAAACTCCCGCGGAAGCCATTGCTCAGCAACGCAAGGCAGACTTCAACATATCGAATCACGGCATAGCCAACTTAAGGCTGGCGTACTGGAATCTTGCAATGGAGGCGCTATACGAGGAAGCGATCTTCCGTGGGGAGGGCATCACTGCCGTCGGCGGGCCCTTCATTGCTCACACCGGCAAGCACAAAGCGCGTTCGGCAAACGATAAATTTGTGGTACGCCATTCAGACTCAGAAAACAATATCTGGTGGGGAACCTATAATCGCCCGTTCTCGGTCGAAAACTTTGATGGATTGTTTAACCGCTTGCTGGGCTACCTGCAGGGACACGAAGTCTTCGTTCAGGATGTGTATGTCGGTGCAGATGAGCAGTACCGTCTGCCTGTCCGTTTTTTGACTGAGCATGCCTGGCATAGCATGTTCATCCGCAATATGTTCATCCTGCCGGAGTCCCTTGAGGAATACAAGCGTTTCGTTCCCGAGTTTACGATCATCGACGCACCAGGGTTTAAAGCGTCCCCATCTATTGACAAAACCAACAGTGAAACTTTTATCGTGTTGAATTTTGAGAAGAAGATCGCCATCATCGGGAATACGGAGTATGCAGGCGAGTTGAAGAAATCGGTGTTTACGTTGTTGAACTACCTGCTGCCATTGCAAGGCGTGCTTTCCATGCACTGTTCGGCAAATGTCAACCCTGAAGACGCCAACGATGTGGCACTGTTCTTCGGCTTGAGCGGCACGGGAAAGACGTCTCTCTCCGCCGACCCGACCCGCAGCCTGATCGGAGATGACGAGCATGGCTGGAGCGAGAACGGCGTCTTCAACTTCGAAGGAGGATGTTATGCCAAGGTCATCGGACTCTCGGAATCTGCCGAGCCGGAGATCTATGCGACGACGAAACGATTTGGCACGATCCTTGAGAACGTTCCCTTCGACCCGGTGACGCGCCTCATCGACCTCGACGACGTTTCGATCACCGAAAATACGCGCGCCTCTTATCCGCTTGAATTCATTGCCAATGCCGTGCCCGAGAAGAAGGCAGGGCACCCGAAGAACATCGTCCTGCTGACCTGTGATGCAAACGGCGTCATGCCGCCGATCGCGCGGCTCAGCCCAAACCAGGCGCTGTACCAGTTCATTTCGGGGTATACCTCCAAGGTTGGGGGAACTGAGATTGGGCTGGGCAAGGAACCTGTAATCACATTTTCTGCCTGCTTTGGCGGTCCATTTATGGTGCACCATCCTTATAAATACGCGGAACTTCTCAAGCGCAAAATCGAGCGTTATGGCACGCAGTGCTGGCTGGTGAACACCGGCTGGGTTGGTGGACCCTACGGCGTTGGCAAACGTATCTCCATCCGCCATACGCGGGCACTGTTGAATGCCGCACTAAATGGCAAGCTGGATACTGTGAACTACATTAAAGATCCTATATTTGGCTTTGAAGTACCGACGGAATGCCCGGGCGTTCTGGCTGAAGTTCTTTCTCCTTCATCCTCCTGGGCAGATAAGGAAGAATATGATCGGCGCTACCGAGACCTGGCAAAGCGCTTCAAGGAAAACTTTGCCAAGTTCACAGACCATACCCCCTCGGAGATACTGGAGGCTGGACCGAAAATCTAAGGAAAGCCATTTGAATTCTCAGACCTTCGCATGGTTCCTGTCGCAAGATCCGATGCCCCAAAGTTTCAAAACTTTGGGGCATTTTCTTAGGCTGTTTTAATGAAAATGGAACTTATACTGCCTGGGTGCGTCGTTAAGTTAAATGTATGTAAGGAGACCAATTGTGAAAAAATATCTACTTACCCTTCTATTGATTACTGTCATGATCAGCGCCTGTACTGCGCAGCCTGCCTCTCTCACCGGCGCCTGGACTCTGATCTCCTACGGTCCGGCGGCTTCGCCGACTCCAGCTGTGCCTGATTCGCAGGCAGGTATTACGTTTAACGAGGATGGTTCGGTTACCGGCAACTCCGGTTGTAACGGGTTTGGCGGTCAATATACCGTTGAAGGTGACCAGATCACATTCAGTGAGATCGTTTCCACTTTGATGTTGTGCGACGAGCCGCTGATGGGGCAGGAAGAAGCCGTCCATCAGGTGCTGACCGGTACCGCGGGGTATCAGATCGAAGACAGTACGTTGACGATTACCAACAATGACATGGTACTGGTATTCACCCGGGCATCCTATCCGTAACTATTTGAGCCCATCACAAAAACGCGACCGTTTGTGGTCGCGTTTTTGATTTCAGATGCAGTGTGCTTTTGTTATTCGGCTTCGTATGTGCCTTCCGCAAGAACTGTTTCACCGGATCGAATCTGCAAGACCTGTCCAGCCTTTATGTTGGGGACGCCTGAGCCGCCCTCATGCTCGATATCAGCTTTGGCTTTCTTGTTTTGCACCTGCAGTCGCATCATCCAGCTGCCGTCACGCCACAGATCGATCTCGCTGTTATCCGTCAGAGGAATATCTCGAATGGAAATCTTGAAGCGGTACGTGCCGTCGCCATAATGCTTCCACTCCGATTTGCCGTGGACCTTCGACCCCGGCTGGACGGGATGAAAGTGCGTCTCAAACTCCTCGAGAACGGTCCTGAATCTGAATTTCATTCACTTGCCAGGACATGCCGCGCGATGACCAGCCTCTGGATCTCGCTTGTGCCTTCGCCGATGGTCATCAGTCGTGCGTCGCGATAAATGCGTTCGACAGGATAATCGCTGGAGTAGCCATAGCCTCCGTGGATCTGGATGGCATTGCGGCAGACGCGTTCCGCCATCTCGGTGGCGAACATCTTTGCCATGGCGGCTTCTTTGTTGTACTTGCGTCCCTGTTCTTTGAGCCAGGCGGTTTTGTGGAGCATGGTGCGCGCAAGCTCGATCTCCGTCGACGCATCTGCCAGCATCCATTGAATGGCTTGCTGGTCCGCGATCGGTTTCCCGAAAGCTTTGCGCTCGCGGGCGTAGTTGACAGCGTACTCAAAGGCCGCTTGTGCCAGGCCGATGGAGATCGCGCCGATGCCAATCCGACCGCCGTCGAGGGTTGCCAGCGTCTGCTGCAGCCCTTTTCCTTCTTCGCCGATCAAATGGCCCAGTGGCACGCGAACATTGTCATAGGTCACTGCATGAGTGGGGGAGCCGTGCAGCCCCATTTTCTTTTCGGCTGGACCTATCCTGAGCCCTGGCGTGTTTGTTGGGACGAGGATCTGGCTCAGGGAACGGGAACCGCCTGCGGGGTCTGTGCGAACGAAGGTGATGATGTATTCTGCGATGGATGCATTCGTACACCACATCTTGGCGCCATTGATCACCCATTCATTCCCATCTTTTACTGCTCTGGTCACGATTCCACCCTGCAGATCAGAACCGGCTCCCGGCTCTGTCAGCGCGAGCGCGGCGAGTTTGTTCTTCCCGCTTGCCACAAGGGGAAGCCATTTCTGTTTGAGATCTTCACTCGCGTATAAAACAATTGGAGTTGTGCCCAGCCCATTATGCGCGGCAATCGCCAGCGCAGTGGAGCCGCATCCCCAGGCGATTTCCTCCAGCGCGATCGCCGCGCTGATCGAGTCCACGCCCGATCCGCCGTATTCCTCGGGGATGTTCAACCCGAGCAGCCCCAGCGGACCCATTTTGCGCGTGGCGTCCCAGTTGAATTCTCCAGTTACATCCACATCATGGGCCCTGGGCTGCACTTCCTTGGCGACGAAATCATGAACGGTTTTTTGCCAGATCTTCTGTTCGTCCGTCAAGTCAAAATCCATTGATTCTCCTCATTCCATTCCATTGTGATTACTTTTTCAACCCTGTCCTGCGCTTCGAGAATAGGTTACTGTTTGTTACAAGTATGATGGCAATCTTCATCATGGCTCCCTGGCATTATTGTATTCATTGAGGAGCTGATGTGCTTCCTTGGCTTGATCCTTTGCCACAAACAATTGCACACGCCCGAGAATATCGATGTTTACGGGGTAAATGTGCTGCCCAACAGATTCCTGGAAAAGCTCCACATCGATTCCATAGGCGGAAAAGTAGGTTTTGAGCAGATCCGCTTCCAGCCGTCCCTGTACTTCGGTGAGCAGTTCCCATTTGAGTTCGTCCATGTTTACCTCGTGAGCCTTGCGAAGGTTGAGGGTACCTGAGATCACCTCGCAAGGTATCATCCCATTGTACCAAGTATGAGATGAAAAGAAAGTGCGGCAGGATGGGAAGGATGCCCGGTGAAAGTGTAAGAACAAGATTAAAGGTGGTCGTCATTGATTGGTAAAATGAAGGAAACCAAATACGGGAGTGTGGAATGATGGCGAACAAAAAGACAATCCAGGAGCGCGAACGTGCTCGTCAAAAAAGGCAGACCGAGAGAACGATCCAGATCATCGGGGCGATCGTGCTGTTGCTGATCGCGGTGGTGATCATTTCGCAGGTCCTGCCTGAGAGCAACCCTGAAGTGGCGCAACAACCTGCGGAGAATATACAGCAATACGATGCAGCCCCGCCGATGAGCATTGATGTGAATAAGCAATATCTGGCGACCTTCAAAATGGAAAACGATGGAGAGTTCGTCGTGGAGCTTTTTGCGGACAAAGCACCGGTGACGGTCAACAACTTCGTTTTCCTAGCCCGCAATGGATACTACGACGGCACCACCTTCCACCGCGTGCTGGATGGTTTCATGGCACAGGGAGGCGACCCGAGCGGTACTGGCATGGGTGGTCCAGGTTATCAGTTCGAGGATGAGATCAGTGATCTGACGTTCGACAGGCCCGGACTCCTGGCGATGGCAAATGCCGGTGCGAACACGAATGGCAGCCAGTTCTTTATTACCTACGCACCCACGCCGCATTTGAACGGTTTGCACACAATTTTTGGTGAGGTTGTGGAAGGGATGGACGTGGTTAATGGGCTCACGCGCCGCGACCCGGACGCGAATCCAACTTTTGAAGGAGATGCAATTGAGACCATTGAGATCACAGAGCAGTGAGGAATAAAACGTAATCAGAGAAACTGAGAAAATGCAACGTCTCCCGACCCTTCGAGAGTACGTTATTAATTTTCATGCTTTTCAAGTTTTGAAGATGGAAAACAACTGCCGGGCATGCGCTGCAAAAAGTGGATAGGAATCAAAAAAGCGACTCACTTGAGTCGCTTTTCCTTCTATTACGGATACCTGATCGTTCAGGCGTACATGCCCCAATCCAGCGCGGACGGGTCTTCCATCATCGAAAAATCCCACATGTCCATGCCCATTTCGATGGTGACGGGCATATCCAAACCTTCCACGGCTTTGGCTTTGGTCATCTCGATCATAGCCGGACCATAGGGACAAAATGGGGTGGTAAGGATCATCTTCAGGCGGGCAATATCATTTTCAATCGTGATGTCGCGGACCAACCCCAATTGAATAATGTTCATTCCGATCTCAGGGTCAACGACTTCAGAGAGTTTCTCGCGTGCTGACTTTACTTTGTCCGGGTGGGTTGTGTGGATTGTCCACTGGATTTCGTTAATAGTTTCTTCGGTCATATTTCCTCAGGTAAATAAAGATGAATTGGCAGTCGAGTAGTGGCACTAGGCGCCGCGTATCGAGACCTCACTTTTTGCAGCAGCAGGTTGTACCACATACGTGCAATGCGCGCCACCGTCCAAAACGCACTGTACTCTGTTGGCAGGCAGGGCAAGCATTTTAGAGATCAGGGTCTGGTCCACCGTGCAGACTTCGGGATGGGCAATGCCGATCTGATAGTACGGGCACGAGATCTCATGGATCTGATACTCGTTGCCCTTCTTTTCCCACTCCACGGTGAAGCCTTCCTGCGCCAGTAATTCCTTGACGAACTCCAACCGATCTTCCATGCTCAAGCCCTGGATTTGGCTCGAATATTCACTCGCCAGATCTTCTGCGATTTGACTGAACAGATTCGCCACCACCGGCCCAGGCATGGTCTCTTTCATCTGCGTCAATAGACGCGTGGTGAGGCGCAAATATTTCGTAGGGAACCTCTCCATGCCGTCCTGCGTGAGCGAATACACCAGGCGCGGGCGGCCCACGCCGTGGCGTTCCTCCTCCGCTGCGATGAGTCCTTCCATCTGTAAGTTCGTCAGGTGGTGACGGACCGAGATGGGGTTAATGCCCACCGCCTCTGCCAGCTCGTTGATGGTGATCCTGGGCTTGCGGAGCAGGGTCTGGAGTATCCTGTCTTTCGTGCTTTTCATGAAGAGGAGTATAACAGCCCCTCTTGGGCTTGTCAATATATTAGATAAATATCATAAAAATCCTTAAGACCGTCGGTCCATGTGGTGAAAATCTACACAATAGTTAATAATTTACTAGAAAAATATGATAAATATTGACTTTTCCCCCTCAACCTGCTATAATCCCGTCATTCAGTAAAACCCGCCAATGGGCGTTTTTCCAGGAGATTGAATGTCGCAACTTGAAATTAAGAACCTGTACGTGAGCATTGAGGGCAAGGAAATTCTCAAAGGTGTTGATCTGACTGTCGAACAGGGGAAAGTTCATGCAATTATGGGTCCCAACGGGACGGGCAAGTCGACACTGGCGTATACATTGATGGGACATCCCAGTTATACGGTAACAGAAGGTGAAGTCGTTTTTAAAGGACAGAATGTGCTGGAGTTGGAGCCTGACGAGCGTTCACGGCTCGGTATTTTTCTCGCGTTCCAGTATCCCGTAGCCATCCCGGGCGTGACCGTGGCGAACTTCCTGCGCACGGCGCTGAATGCCCGCCGGCGCGCCGAAAACCCCGAAGATAAAGGTATGCCCATCCCTGAGTTCCGCAAGCTGCTCAAGGAAAAAATGAGCTTGCTCAAAATGGATCAGAACTTCGCAGGCCGCTATCTTAATGAAGGATTTTCCGGCGGCGAGAAAAAGCGCGCCGAAATCCTGCAAATGGCGACTCTCACCCCCGAAATCGCGATCCTGGATGAAACCGATTCAGGCCTCGACATCGACGCGCTGCGCATCGTGGCAGATGGCGTCAACGCCCTGATGAGCAAGGATATGGGCGTGCTGGTCATCACACACTACCAGCGCCTGCTGAACTACATCAAGCCGGATCATGTCCATGTGATGCTGGGCGGGCGGATTGTCGAATCCGGCGGCCCGGACCTGGCTCTGCACCTCGAAGAGAAGGGTTACGAGTGGATCCGCGAACGCTATGAGGAAACACCTGCCTAAAGATCTGCCCACAAAATTTTTGTGTGTAGTGAGTCTGGAGATTCTTATGTCTGAAGATGCAAAAATCTTAGAAGATATCGGTCAATATAAATATGGTTTTCACGACCGCGATGATAACTACACGTTCAAATCACAAAAGGGTTTGAACCGCGAAGTCGTGGAGAATATCTCGCGCATGAAGGGCGAACCACAGTGGATGCTTGAGTTCCGCTTAAAGG
This sequence comes from Anaerolineales bacterium, assembly GCA_025938055.1. Next base: position 15,748 of record JAICQC010000048.1, read on the forward strand.
CGCTCGAGCACTTTCAGCAGCGCCCTATGCCGAATTGGGGACCCTCACTTAAAGATCTCAACTTCGACGAGATTTACTTTTACGTTAAACCCACTGAGAAAAGCGAAAAATCATGGGATGATGTACCGGACGACATCAAGCGCACGTTTGACAGGCTTGGCGTGCCTGAAGCGGAACGCAAATTCCTGGCTGGTCTCGGCGCGCAGTATGAATCCGAGATGGTCTATCACTCCATCCAGGAACATCTTGAAAAGCAGGGTGTCGTATTCCTGAGCATCGAGGATGGCTTGAAGCAGTACCCGGATATGTTCCGTGAGTATTTTGGGACGGTCATTCCGATTGAGGATAATAAATTCGCCGCGTTGAACAGCGCGGTCTGGTCTGGTGGCTCGTTCGTGTATGTGCCTAAGGGCGTCAACGTAGATTTGCCCCTGCAGGCATACTTCCGTTTGAACACGGCGAACCTTGGTCAGTTCGAGCGCACGCTTATTATCGTGGATGAAGGCGCGTCTGTACATTACGTGGAAGGCTGTACCGCTCCGCAATACACCACGGACTCGTTCCACTCCGGTGTGATCGAGATCGTCGTGAAGAAGGGTGCACGCTCGCGCTATTCCACCATTCAGAACTGGTCG
>JAICQC010000364.1 GCA_025938055.1 Anaerolineales bacterium
CATCCATGTCGGTGAAACGGTGGCAGTCTTCGGGCTGGGTGTGCTGGGGCAAATCATCGCTCAGCTTGCGAAACTTTCTGGTGCGCACGTGCTCGGCGTGGATTTGATCGACAAACGACTGGAACTGGCGAAGGAGTTAGGTGCAATCGAACGCGGCTTTAATCCTCGAGAAGGATCGCCTGCAGAACAGATCAAAGATCTGACACATGGTCGTGGGGCGGATGTCACGCTTGAAGTCACCGGCAGCGCAAGAGCGCTCCATGAAGCCGTGCGGGCAGCCGCTTACTCTGCGCGGGTCGTGGCAATGGGATTTTTCCAGGGAGAAGCACAAGGTCTATTTTTAGGGGAGGAATTTCACCATAACCGCATCAACCTGGTTTGTTCGCAAATCTCGAACGTCGACCCTGCTCTCAGTTATCGGTGGGATCGGATTCGCTTGATCCACACGATCATGGATTTGCAGGCACAGGGTTCGCTCAACCTTCGACCGGTGATTACGCACGTCATTCCCTTTAAGCAAGCTGCACAGGGATTTCAGATTCTGGATGAAACACCAGACCAGGCATTGCAGATTGTCCTGGACTTCTCACAAGAATAGACTCTACCCCCATTTGAAAGGGACATTGTATGAAACGACTACGGGCCGGAATCCTGGGGTGTGGCGGGTTTGCCAGAGTGCACGCGAAAAACTTAATAACCTTGTCTGACGAAATCGAGTTGATTGCGTTCTGCGATCACCATGATGATAATGCCCGCAAGTTTTCCGAAGAATACACAGGTGGCAAAGGAAGCGTCTTCACCGATCATTCTGAAATGTTTGAGAAAGCCAGCCTTGACCTCATAGTGATCTGTCTACCGCCCTTCGCGCACTCGGATGAGGTCGAGGTTGCAGCGCAGCATGGCATTCATATTCTCATCGAGAAACCAATCGCCCTTTCTTCTGAGCATGCATGGCGTATGGTGGATGCGGCAGAAAAAGCACGCATCAAAACGCAGGTCGGCTTTATGTTCCGCTTTGGCGCGGCGGTCGAGCGGCTCAAAGAATTGATTGCTTCCGGGGAAGCCGGTTCTACAGGATTAATGAGCGCCCGCTATTTTTGCAATTCCCTTCATGCACCCTGGTGGCGCGACCGGAGTAAATCTGGCGGGCAGCTTGTGGAACAGGTGATTCATATGGTCGATCTCATGCGCTATTTGATGGGCGACCCGGTTAGCGTCTACAGCCGCCAGGAGAATCTGTTCCACCGCGAGGTCGCAGATTACACAGTGGAAGACGTCAGCGCGACGGTCTTCGGCTTCCAGGGCGGAGCCATCGGAGTAATTTACGCGACGAACGGCGCGATCCCCGGAAAGTGGATCAATGACTACCGTGTGGTCGCGCAAAAATTGACAGCTGAATTCAGTAACGCCAACAATGCTCATTTTCATTTCACCGCTGAATCCCCCGTACGTACCGAGACGATCAGCACTGACAAAAACATACATCTCGCAGAACTGCAGGATCTGTTGAACGCCATCCGCACCGACGGGCAGACGCGCATTCCATTGCGCGAGGGGGCGAAATCGCTAGACATGGCACTGGCGGCGACACAATCCGCTGGGTTGCATCGCGAGGTATCTCTTTTGTGAAACTCTGGCTCTCTTCTGAAAATTTATTAAGTTTAGAAACGCCGCATATAACTCTTCGCGGCGCAGGACCTGTTCTCAACAACGCGCCGCTTCAAAACTGGACATGCGATGTTTTTCGTTCCGATAGCGAAAAAATTCAGCTGCGCTTTGCATCGCCTTCGTTAGGCGGAGGTACATTTGGATTTCAAGCGACTCACTCGGACAAAAAAATAACGATACGCTATTGGGTGGAAGGACTTCCGCCGGATCTAGTTCTTGATTCGTTTGGATTACGTTTTGCACAGGTCCAGAACGTACGACAATTTCTGCGCAACGGCTATTTCAGTTGGGACGGCAGCTATTACGTGCAACCAGACACGCTACCTATTGTGGAGAAAGGCATTTCCTTTATCGAAACAGGATATAGCATGTGTCAATTCCTGCCTCGTTACGGAAGCGGAGGTTTGATACTCGGCTTCGACCGCCACGACCGCTTCCAGCAGACGTTCACATTTGACACGAGAAGCCAGCCCCTGGCTCTTACCATCCAGACCTGGTGGGATCGCAAGGATTGTTCACGCTCGCAGCGATGCGAATCAGAACAATTGGTTGTTTTTCATCATGCTGAGGTGGAGGATGGGTTGCGGGAGTGGGCTCGTAGTGTAGCGAGCGCGTCACCTACCCCGCCGCGTTTGTCTGCTCCACCGATCACGGGATGGTGTTCCTGGTACAACCTGTATGCTTACATCACGGAAGAAAACATTCTCGATCACCTACACGCGGCGCAGGAGGTTGCCACGCGAGAGAATCTTCCGATGAGCGTTTTTCAGATCGACGATGGCTTCACACCTGAGATGGGTGACTGGCTGGAGGTGAGGCCGCAATTTCCTCGCGAAATGAAACCTCTGCTTGAGGATATTCGCGCCGCGGGTTTCACCCCTGGGCTATGGATCGCTCCCTTCATGGTGGGCAATCGCAGCCATCTCTACCGTGACCACCCGGATTGGGTCGTCAGCGATAGAAACAATGGAAAACCGCTGTTGCATATGCAGTTCTATGGGGAATTTCGGTGGCACAAGCGCAGTGAAGAGTACTACATTCTTGATACCACACATCCAGACGCGTTTGCGTATCTAAAAAACGTTTTTCGCACCTGGCGGCAGGAGTGGGAGTGCGAATATTTCAAAACGGATTTCATGCACTTCGGCAGCGAATATGGTCCTGACCGCGCCCTCTGGCATATGCCTGGCATGACACGTATCGAGATCTGGCGACGCGTGGCAGAGATGATCCGTGAGGAAATCGGCGAGGCTCTTTGGCTAGGATGCGGTTGTCCGCTCTGGGCATCGATCGGGTTGGTAAACGGTGTCCGCATCGGCCGGGATGTGGGCGTAGCCTGGAGTGGGGACTATTCTGCACAATCCCTGTTGCGCGACCAATCCTGCCGGAATTTTGCGAATCACATCCTGTGGCAAAGCGACCCGGATTGCGTGCTGTTACGCGAACGCTTCAGTGACTTATCGGAAGAAGAGATTAAAAGCTTGGCACTCTACGCGGGGATGACAGGCGGCGTCATGATGACCAGCGATCACCTTGGAGAACTTTCCCCGGATCGTTTGCAGCTCTGGAAGCTCCTTCTATCTGAACAGCGAGCTACTTGTGATTTTCCTCTGCTGGGACAATCTGAGCTCTTCCATGAGAAGTCAGATAAGGTCCAACCGCATTCTCTCAGGTATGCCGCCAGAGCAGAGGACCCGGTGCTCGTTCAACTTCGCCATCCATCAAACTCGAGCGGGCAGGGCGCGATTCTTTTCCTGAACACCGCGAATCACGTCGTACAACGGACGTATCCACTTTCAGATCTTGGCATTAACGATTCCGTTTATCTTTATAGTTGGGAAAACCAGTCCACGACCGAACAAACCGAGTCCAGGATTGCTGTAACACTCCCAGGTCATTACAGCGCCTTATACTTTTTCAGCCATGAGCCGATCCGGGAGAAGCCGCTCTGTTTATCTTCTTGATATGAACGGTACGTGTGGTTCAACCCTTCAACGCCGCCGTAGCGGACTTAAGATCATAGTATATGGGAACGATGGCAGGGACACCGGTAATGTCCAACACATCTTTTACATCGGAGTTTGGGTTGAGAAGCACCAATCGTCCACCCCGGCTTGCGATCGATTTCGCGCTGAGCGTCAACAAGCGGATACCGCTGGAAGCGAGAAACTCTACATCCGAGAGGTCCACGATCACACGGGGGTTTTCGCCTGAGCTGTAATCCGAGAATTTAGTCTCGATGGCGTCTACTCCACCAATATCCAATCTGCCAGTCAATTTGATCAACCGTATGTTGTCTTCCACTTCGTTGTATTGAAGTTCCATAATTTCACCTATCAATTTTCAACCTGTAACCTTTGACTTTAGACCGAATGGTGCTTGAACTGCGGCAGATAGTCTTTGTGCCGGGCAAAGAGCTCGTTAGTCATCTGGCGGATTTCGGCAAGGGACAACACAGCGGATGTCAAAGGATCATGAGCGATTGCACGATAGATCGCGACGGGATCGCCTGCGAGAGAACCCTCGATGGCAAGCTCCTCAATGCCGCTCGAAAGCCCTGTCAGCAAGGCGCATTCGGCTGGCAATGCTCCCACGTAGATGGGATGGAAACCTGCCCTGTCTACAACGACCGGTACTTCCACACACGCGCCTTCCGGCAGGTTCGTGATCAGGTTCGTATTCCGGACGTTGCCATTGAATTTGAACATCTCGCCGCCTTGCAAGGCGTTGATAATGTATGCGGCGTATTCATGACCGCGCTCAAGATGCTCCTCCGTGAGGGGCCGCTCGAGGCGTTCTTTTACCTGTGCCTGCCAGGTGGCTTCGTTTTGCTGGTATTCCTTGAGGATGTACGCATATTCCCCGGGATTCCAATTCGTGCCGTGGGTGCAGTATTTCTCGATCAGGTCCGGACGTTTGCGGAACCATGGGTTGTATTCCGAGTTATGCCCGCTCGACTCCGTCACATATTTTCCAAGGGCAAGATACATCTCGTTCCGCACAGGCTCCGCGTTGTAGATCTCCGGCTGTTCCGTGATTGCTTTATGGATGAGCGGATAAGCGTCCTTGCCGTTCCATTCATACTTGAGATACCACGCCTGATGGTTAATACCGGCACAAAGATAATCAATCTCGTCATACGGCGCCTCAATCCACTCGGCGAGCATCATCGCCGTGCCCTGTACGGAATGACATAAACCTGTGACGG
>JAICQC010000320.1 GCA_025938055.1 Anaerolineales bacterium
ACCAGGTGAGAATCGGCAAGCGAATCCAATGTAACGAACCAGATGCCATCGGGAAATTCATCTAAAAATTTGTGACCCATCTGAAGAGCCAGACTCGTTTTGCCGATACCGCCCATCCCAACCAGCGAAACAAGACGATTCTTCGTCATGAGATTGATAATTTCAGTCTGTTCTTTTTCGCGTCCGATGAATGAAGAGAATTGTGACGGCAGGTTATGTCCGGGGATGGCAGCACCAGCGGACATGAGGCTCTGCACTGGCTTGACATCCCTTTTGCGAATTCTTTTATAGAGAGCGCGTGTCTCGGGCTGAGGGTCAAGCCCCAGTTCCTTGCGCAGAATCTGCTCGCAGGTCTGATACTGTTTCAATGCAGCGCTGTGCTGCCCGGCTTGAACGTATACCTCCATCAGGCGTCGATGTGAGGCTTCATGCAGGGGATCAAGTGTGATCAAGCGTCGAGCATACGGGATGGCTTTTTCAGCCTCACCCAGCGCACAGTAATCTTCAGAGAGCATCTCGAGAGCACTGGCAAGTTTATTCCGCAGGTCTTCCGATTTGGCATATGTCCATTCATTGAAGGAATATGCGTCTTTCAAGCTGAAGCCTGTCAAAAAATGGTTACGGTACAGTTTGGTGGTTTCCAGCAAAATAGGAATGCGCCCGCGCGGATCACTTTGATGACGACTCTCAGCGAGCAGATCCTGAAACCGGGCGACGTCCAGATCGATCTCTGCGTTTGGGTCCAGTCGTATCGAGTCGCGATCCGCGATCAACCAACCTTCCCCAATGGCTTGATGAATCTCCCAGATCGTGTGCCGCAGGTTGGAAAATGCTTTGGCTTGTTCGTAATCGGGCCAGAATAGTGCACTCAGAGACTCACGTGAATATCTCTGAGGCGTCTGATCGAGATCGTTCACAGCCATATACGACAGCAGAGCGATTGCCTTGCGGCGATCTGCTGTAATCGGCTTGTCATCCAGATTCAACTGCGGCAAACCAAGCAACTGCACAACGAGACACGGGGACATGGGTTCATCCTTCTGTATCAACGAATCATGCGATTATATCCTCGAACACAAACGATCCACTCGAAATACACTGTTCGCCATGCAGGGAATAGTTCAACCATGCTACGATTGATGGAGGTGATTTGGGGCATTCCTTCATATATATTTTATAATTGATTAATGTCCTTGTCGGTCTTAGCCACCAAGCTCTACATCCCTCCTGCTCGACCACAACTCGTCCTCCGCCCGCGCCTGATCGAGCAGCTAGATGAGGGTTTGCACCGCACGCCGGGCGTGACTCTCATCTCTGCTCCCGCCGGCTTCGGAAAAACCACGCTGGTGAGCGAATGGGTGGCGGGCTGCAAGCGACCCGTCGCCTGGTTATCGCTGGATGATGGAGATAACGACACTGCCCGGTTCCTGAATTACCTCGTCGCTGCTTTGCGGTCAGTTTCAACGAATCTGGGGGAAGGAATGCTGGGTATCCTCCAATCCCCTCAGCCGCCTCCGGTTGAATCGATCCTGACCTCGCTCATCAATGAGATCACCACCATCCCCGACAACTTTATTCTTGTCCTTGACGATTATCATGTGATTGATACCAAACCGGTTGAAAATGCTATCAGCTTTCTGGTCGAGCACCTGCCGCCACAGATGCACCTTGTCGTTGCAACGCGCGAGGATCCCAATCTTTCACTGGCGCGGCTGCGCGCCCGGGGTCAATTGACCGAACTGCGCGCCGCTGACCTGCGTTTTACCCCGTCCGAAGCTGCCGAGTTTCTCAACAGGGTGATGGGACTCAACCTCGCGGCAGAAGACATCGTTGCCCTGGAAACACGCACAGAAGGCTGGATTGCCGGACTGCAATTAGCCGCGATTTCCATGCTGGGTCAAAAGGACGCCGCCAGCTTCATCCAATCTTTCACCGGAAGTCACCGCTTCGTGATCGACTATCTGGTAGAGGAAGTCCTCGGACAACAATCCGAACGCGTGCAAAGTTTCCTGCTGCAAACATCCATCCTCGGCCGCATGTGCGGCCCTCTTTGTGATTCGTTGCTGGGAGCGCCCTCAGGCTCAGGGCAAGAAACGCTGAAGTATCTCGAACGCGCTAACTTGTTTATTATCCCCCTGGATAATGAGCGGCGCTGGTACCGCTATCATCATCTGTTTGCCGACCTGCTGCGGCAGCGGCTCCGCCAGGGCATCACCTCTTCGAAAATGGATGCTGGAAGCAGCCTGAATGAATTGCACACCCGTGCCAGCCTGTGGTACGAAAACCATGGCTTTCAACTGGAAGCATTCCAGCATGCGGCAGCGGCAAAGGATATTGAGCGCGCTGAGCGCCTGCTCGATGGAGAGGGGATCCCGCTTCATTTGAGCGGCGGGGTGACTCCGATATTGGACTGGCTCGAGTCGCTGCCGGCAGAAGTGCTGAATGCCCGGCCATGGTTGTGGTGGAGACATGCCGCGATGCTGCTGATCAATGGTCAAACCATTGGCGTGGGCGAAAAACTGCAGGCTGCGGAAGCCGGTGTAGCAAACATGCTGCAGGGCGCAGAGCCAGATGATCAGACTCGAAACCTGATCGGGCTCATTGCCATGGCCAGCGCTACGCTGGCTCTCACTCGATACGATGTGCAGGCGATGGTTGCTCAGTCGCACCGCGCTTTGGAATACCTGGATCGCGACCACCTCTTCCAGCGTGCGAACGCGAACTGGACGCTGGGATACGCCTACGTCCTGCAGGGAGAGCGGGCTCTGGCGCGGCAGGCGTTTACGGAGTCGGTTGCTCTCGGCGAAGCTGCCGGGGCGATGTTCCCCCTGATCCTGGCTACCATCGGCCTGGGGTATGTGCAGGAATTGGACAACGAACTCTACCAGGCGGCAGAGACGTACCGGCAGGTCCTGGAATGGGCAGGCGACCACCCCCAGCAGATCATCGGCGAAGCGCATCTTGGCCTGGCACGGATCCTCTATGAATGGAACGACCTGGACGCCGCAGAAGGGCACACGCAGCAAAGCCTTCACCTGGCCCGGCAGTATGAAAGCATTATTGACAGGTATGTGATCAGCGAGGTATTTCTTGCCCGCCTGAAGCTCGCCCAGGGAGATCTGGCGGAGGCCGCCGATATTCTGGCGAAAGCCGACCAGTCCGTGCGCCAGCATCACTTTGTGCACCGAGCGCCTGAGGTGGCAGCCGCCCAGGTGCTGACGTTTATTCGGCAGGGCAATCTGGCTGCCGCCGCTCATCTGGCGCAATTGCACCAGCTTCCCATGAGCCAGGCGCGCGTTCATCTCGCCGGGGGAAATCCATCTGCGGCCCTGGCAGTCATGGAGCCGTGGCGCCAGCTGGTGCAGGCAAAGGGCTGGCAGGATGAACGGCTCAAAGCTCTGGTTTTACAGGCAATTGTCCTGGCTGCCCATGGCGATAAGGATCAGGCTCTACGGGTTCTGGGCGAGGCGCTTGCGCTGGCAGAGCCGAATGGAGTCCTGCGCGTGTTCCTCGACGAGGGAACACCGATGGTCAGGCTCCTGTCAGAAGCACTGGCGCAGGGGGTGATGCCAAACTATACAGGAAAGCTGCTGGCTGTGCTGGAAGCCGAAATGCAGCAGACAGCGGATCGAGCCGCTTTGTCGTCGGCAGCGCCGCTTGTCGAGGCGCTGAGCCCGCGCGAGCTGGACGTGCTGCGGCTCATTGCCCAAGGACTCTCCAATGATGAGATCGGTCAGCGGCTTTTTCTGGCTCTGGATACCGTGAAGGGGCATAACCGCCGTATCTATGACAAACTGCAGGTCCAAAGGCGCACCGAAGCGGTCGCCCGCGCCCGCGAGCTGGGTTTGTTGTAAGTAAACGCAATCGTTCGTATTTCCCCTTCCACAAAATCAAAATAACACCTCAGCTAACACCAAAGTGTCTATACGGCGCATGGTAGTGGCGCTATAGTTGTTGTATGTTGAGCGAACAGCAGAAAGGCAAAGTAGCGCCGGACCCGTGCGGATCGGAAACGAATCTCAGTCAACCTATGGTTTATCAGATCAGGGTCAGGAGCCATTTGACTTCTGATTGGACCGAGTGGTTTGATGGGCTGACCATCACACTCGAAGAGAACGGCGATGCGCTGTTAACCGGCCCTGTGATCGATCAGGCCGCGCTGCATGGATTGTTGAAAAAGGTTCGGGATTTGGGCATGCCGCTAATCTCGGTCAACCCTGTCCCGTTTCATTCGGCTGAGCCTTGTAAAGAGAGTACCTGAGATGATACCGCTGTTGTTTACACAATGGTGCCCTCAGGCTTAGCATCTCTTTTGTGCAACTTTTTTCAATACATTGTCGTATGTTTTGAAAAGGGATAAATCAAGAAACGTAGAGGTAATTTATGAAAGCGATGGTATACACGGAATATGGACCCCCGGATGTGCTTCGGCTCAAAGAGGTGGAAAAACCGACACCCAGGCACAATGAACTATTGATCAAGATCCATGCAACAACCGTCACTGCCGGGGACTGGCGCATGCGAAAGGCTGACCCCTTTGCTGCAAGACTCTTCAATGGACTCCTGAAACCCAGAAAAGTAACGATCCTCGGATTTGAGCTCGCTGGAGAAGTTGAATCCGTCGGCAACGATGTAAAACGGTTTAAGAAGGGGGACACGGTTTTTGCTTTTTGCGGGTTTGGTTTTGGCGCCTATGCCGAGTACAGATGTCTGCCGGAAGATGGGTTCATCGCTATAAAACCATCCAACATGACCTTTGCGGAAGCCGCCGCTGTTCCCACCGGGGGACTGACAGCGTTGGGCTTTCTTAGAAAAGGAATTACGCTGGCAAGCGGGCGCGGGCAAAACGTTCTGATCTACGGGGCTTCTGGAAGTGTAGGAACGTTTGCCGTGCAGCTTGCCAAGTCCTTTGGGGCAGAAGTGACGGGAGTATGCAGTACGGCGAACGTAGAGTTGGTGAAATCGCTGGGAGCCGATCAGGTCATCGATTACACCAAAGAGGATTTTACGAAGAACGGCCGTACCTACGATGTTATCTTTGACGCAGTCGGCAAGGATTCACCCTCGCGTAGTAAGCGATCACTAAAGAAAAACGGAACCTATCTTTCCGTTGGATCTTCCATAAGCCCTAAGCCTGAAGATCTTATCGTCCTCAAACAACTGAGGGAGGCAGGGAAAATAAAACCGGTCATCGACAGATGTTATCCCTTCGAACAAGTTCCAGAGGCGCACCGGTATGTTGAAAAAGAACATAAAAAGGGAAATGTCGTCATCACCATGGGGAACAACAGATGAAAGCGATTTTATTTCCCAGATACGGCTCGCCGGATGTTCTTGAACTTACAGAAGTGGAAAAACCAGCGCCCAATCAGGATCAAGTATTGGTCAAAGTCGTGGCTGCGGCGGCGAATCCGCTCGACTGGCATCGCATGCGAGGCGAACCGATCATTGCC
>JAICQC010000312.1 GCA_025938055.1 Anaerolineales bacterium
TCCACCCTGTACGGCTCAAGCAAACAAGTTCAGCTCATACAAGAGCGCCAGTCCAAAGTTCAGGTCTCCTTCGCAGACACGAGCCAATCCATGCCCGATATCTACTTCATCGTCCTGGATGGTTATGGTCGGGCTGATGTATTGCGCGACCTTTACGATCATGATAACTCGCAATTCCTGTCTTTTCTGAAAGAGAAGGGCTTTTATATTGCCGACCAGGGAACGTCGAATTATCCTCAAACCGAGCTTTCCCTGTCGTCCAGTCTCAACTTGCATTACCTGGACGAATTCGTTGCCGGGTTTGGCGATACCCGCGACCGAAGCCCGCTGCGCGAGCTGCTGCAACACACGGTGATGAGACGCCTGCTGGAAGAACGAGGTTACCAGTTTGTGGCTCTGCCGAGCGCCTCCCTGTTTGCGCAGCTCAGGGACGCGGATGTATATTTCGACCCGACGCCAGGAGACATTAATGAATTCGAAGGACTGTTGTTGTCCTCCACGTTGGCGGGCGTGATAGCTGAATCTTTTGGTGTGGGCTTACCTGTGCAAAGCTATGAAATGCATCGCCGATACATTCTTTACTCGCTGGGCAAACTCAAGGATATTCCGGAGGAGGTTCCAGGCCCGAAATTTGTGTTTGCCCATATCATGTCACCTCATCCCCCTTTTATTTTCGACCGTGACGGGAATTTCATTATTCCTGACCGCCCCTACAGCACATGGGATGCTTCATTATTTCCGGGGACGGCAGAGGAATATCGAAGGGGATATATCGATCAGATGATATATTTAAACGGGCAGCTCATCGAGGTTATAACAAGTATCCTCGAGCAGTCCTCCAGCCCGCCTATGATTATCATTCAGGGAGACCACGGTCCGGGCTCGTATTACAATATGCTCGATTTGGATAGCTCCTGCCTGTCTGAGAGATTCTCCATCCTGAATGCCTATTACTTTCCTGATGGTGATTATGGTTCGCTCTATCCGTCCATTACGCCGGTTAATTCGTTTCGTGTTATCCTGAGCCAATATCTTGGCGCTGACCTGGACTTGCTGGAAGATCGGAATTACTTTTCGGGCTGGCTTTCGCCCTATTTATTTAGGGATGTTACCCAGCAGGTCCACGCCGCGTGTGAAATTTCTTCAGAAACTGTGCCCTAGCCTTACGGATTCGATGTACCATGTCTAAAGTTGTCGTTGCCATGTCTGGAGGAGTGGACTCCTCTGTTGCAGCCGCCTTGCTCAAAGAGCAGGGCCATGACGTCATTGGCATGATGCTGCGGTTGTGGAGTGAACCTGGCAAGGAAGATTCCAACCGCTGCTGCACACCCGACTCGATGGCGCAGGCACGCCGCGTCGCGGCGAAGCTTGATATTCCGTTTTATGTGATCGATGCCAAAGATGTCTTCCACAAGACCGTGGTGCAATACTTCCTCGATGGATACGCGCGGGGCGAGACGCCAAACCCGTGCCTGATCTGTAACCGCCAGATCCGCTGGACGTTTTTGCTGGATCATGCACTGGCTTTGGACGCCGAGTACATGGCGACCGGGCATTACGTTCGGATAACGAAGAATGAAATCGGAAAGAGTCAGTTATTGAGGGCGGTGGATAGGAGCAAGGATCAATCCTATGTATTGCACGTGCTCACCCAGGATAAGTTGAAGCACGCTTTGTTCCCGATTGGCGATTATCCAAAGACAGAAATCCGCGCGATTGCCGAAAGGTATGGCTTGCCGACCGCTTCGCGCAAGGATTCACAGGACCTGTGTTTCCTTGCCGGAGAGGATTATCGCACTTTCCTCGAGCGCAACGCGGCGGAGATGCTTCAACCTGGTGAGATCCTGACGCAGGCGGGCGCACCGGTCGGCGCGCATAACGGGCTTGCCAATTACACAATCGGTCAGCGCAAGGGATTGGGGATCGCCTCGCCCGTGCCGTTGTATGTTCTGGGGAAGGATGCCGCCACAAATTCGTTGATCGTCGGCACACAAGAGGAACTTGGCATGCGTGACCTGACCGCCCGCGATGTCAACTGGCTTTCGGGCGAGGCACCAACCGAACTGTTCCGCGCCGAGGTCAAGATCCGCTATACCGCAAAAGAAGCAGCCGCGTGGGTGATGCCGTTAGATGGGAGAAATGTGAAAGTCCAGTTTGACGCGCCGCAGAGAGACATCACAGCGGGTCAGGCGGCAGTCTTCTATCAGGGTGATTTGATGATAGGCGGCGGGATCATTATCTAATTTGTATGTAGACAAATTATGTGATCTCAATGCATACTCGCCGTCTGGCGGTTAAAAATTGAAAGCCAGGAGGGGTTGTTACCTATTGCTCGAAAACCTGTCTAGTAAATGGACCATATGACACTCCCAGCCCTTCTGTTTGCTTTGATCGTTGCGCTGTTCTACGGCGCATCCTATCACCTGATCCGCGGCGGTGGTTTCTGGCGGCTGATGTTGTACTTCAGCCTAAGCATTGTGGGTTTTGTGATGGGTCACCTCGTGGGTCTTTGGCGCGGGTGGCTGTTTCTGCCCCTGGGTGTATTGAACTTTGGTCTTTCCTCGGCAGGGAGCATTCTCATGCTGATGCTGGGGGATTGGTTGAGCCGTATCGAAGTACCGCAGGGAAGCAAGGTATAATCTGCCCCTGCCCTGACTGACACCAAGGGCCCGGTCCGGGCACATTGATCAAATTCAACAGGATAAGAAAATAAGATGAAGGAACTAGTCGAAGTGAACCAAATTGACATGACCCCAAAAAGGGAGGACCAACAGCAGGAGGAACCGCTGGGGGAAAAGATCGAACTCATCATCGAAAGACTGCCTCGCACGGAGGTCACCCTCATTGAGATCATGGATATTGTCGGGACCGACAGCCTGATGCTTCTGACAATTTTTCTCTCGCTTGTTTTTCTTGTACCGGTTTCGATTCCGGGCGTCAGCACTGTGTTTGGCTCCGGTATCCTGTTGGTCGGCATTACCCGTCTTTTTGCGCGCAAGCTTTGGCTGCCCGATAGGATTGCCAACCGCAAGATTTCAGCCGAAAAACTGCGCGCCGGTTTCAACCGTGCCCTGGTGTGGTTTTACCGGCTGGAGAAGGTCAGCCGTCCCCATCGCCTTCCCGGGCTGACGTCGGACGGGGCGATGGCACTCGTGAATAACCTGTCGTTCATCCTGGCGGCGGTGCTGCTGATGGCTCCTTTTGGCTTCATTCCATTCAGCAACACACTCCCAGCGCTCGCCCTGATCTTCCTGGCTGTAGGGCTGATCCAAAAGGATGGGGGCTCGATCCTGCTTGGCTATCTTTCAAATCTTGCTACAATCATCTACTTTGGATTTCTCATCGCGGGCGGCGGGTATTCCATCAGCGAACTGCTCAAGATTCTGAACTAGCTAGACCCATCGTGATCATGAAATGGGCGGCGATTCTTTTCGGTCTGTTTATCGTCCTGATCATCATCCTGGCGGATGCGGGCAGGCTGGAAATCCTGGCATCCATCAATCGAATTCCTTTTGCCGACAAGGCGGGGCATTTCATCCTTTATGGTATTCTGGCGCTGCTTGTCAACCTGAGTCTCTTCCGTTCCTTTCCCAAGCAAAGCCGGACGCGGGTCGCTGCAGCCGCGGGGTCGATCCTCATCCTTATGATCGGTCTCGAAGAAGTCTCACAGCAATTCTTTGCAGAGCGCTCCTTTGACCTGGTCGATCTCGCGTTCAGTTATTTGGGAGTGATTTTCTTTTCCTGGCTGGCGATCAAAATACAGTAGGGACAGGCAGCCGCCTGTCCCTACTGTATTATTCCGGTGTCAGCACCAGATGTCCTTCGGCTCCTGATGTGATCTCCCCTTCCTCCCAGAGCATCGGATAGTATTCAATATTCGCCCAGAGCGGTGCCATGTCATCGTAATGTTCGTGATAGGCATGACCGGACTGCCCCGTGGTGTGAACCGTGACAGAATTATTCAGATTCCCCAGGTCCACGATCATGCGCATGGAGGGCAGCCAGTTCGTCTCATATCCATCCTGCACAGACCAGCCCGTGGCATTGACGATCGAATCGCCGCCGCCAGTCGGGAAGGGACCGCGGTTGAAAAGCGATTCAATAGGCGGCACTCCTGACTCTCCGAGCGTCCCGTTCCTGAAGGTGGAAGCATGCATCTCACCCCAGTTCCAGTCAGCGGGGTCTCTGCCCAGCAGGTCCTCGACCTCAGCAACGCCCTGCGCAAAGGATTTGCGGATGATGTCCGCGCGAGTTTCGCGTACCTCGCTTGTCGTTTTGTCGTCCCACCAGGGGCTGTCCTCTCCCAGGTTCCGCATGATCTCGTTCCAGCGTGATCCGCCATCAGGGTAATAACGCTCCTCGGGCATGTCATCGTTGAAGGTGTTTTGCAGGAGATGCCGCCAGAAGGCGTTGAATACTGCTGCTGCAGCGGAATCGGCACGGTTTTGATAGTCCCAATCCCGGAGCAGGCCCTGTGCATGTGTCTCGTTGTCGTCAAGCTCCTCCAAGCCCAACAAGTGAGGCACATAGCCGGGTCCATTGGCATCGAACGAATCGCCCTGCATGGATTGGAAGTAGGCAAGGTCGATCTGCCCGGAGGCGCTCTCGATCATATCCACAATGCGTTGGGCGCGAAAACCGTAATCCCAATCGCGCGTGATCAGGTAAGGATAGTCCCAGGGCTGGCAGCGGTTATTGGCGGTCACGATGTAGCCCTCGGGCGGGTTGAACGTATATGGCAGCTCCTCGAACGGAATGAAGCCGGTCCATTCGTATTCATCCGTCCAGCCGGGCACGGGCACACTGCCATCGCCATTGGCGCGCACCGGGATATCGCCGGGCATCTGATAACCGATATTGCCGTCCACATCGGCATATAACAAGTTTTGCGCGGGTACATGGAAGTTCCGCGCGGCTTCACGGAAATCCTCCCAGTTTTGCGCCTTATCGAACCCCCAGATCGCTTGGAACGGCGTCGAGGGTGCCAGCGCCGTCCATTTGAGTGCGATCACGTACTGCTCAGGCAGTTCCACGCCAGCCCGTTCCCTGAACGGAATAAACTCCGGGTCGTCGTTTATGTTCTCGTCCAGTACAGGACCATACGAGTCAGAGATGACCGGTCCGTGGCGTGTGGAACGGACCGTCACTTCCACGGGGTCGCCGCCAACCACTTCGACGGTTTCGGTACGCGTCTCAAACTCCACCCATTCACCATTCACCTCGTATTGGTTGGGGTTTTGCGGGTTGACCCGTTCGATATACAGGTCCATTACATCGGGACCGACATTGGTAAAGCCCCAGGCGATGCGGTCATTGTGACCGATGACGACACCCGGAACTCCTGCGAAGGTGAAGCCAGCCACGTTGTAAGGGCACTCCTCGGTCACCGGCTTGCATTCGAGATGAGCCTGATACCAGATGGAAGGCATTTGGATGCCGAGGTGCGGGTCATTCGCCAGGAGCGGCATCCCGGTTGCCGTGTGCGCACCAGAGACCGCCCACGAATTGGAGCCGAGCCCATCGCTCGCGGGCCCCAACGCTTCATCGATGCGCGCCAGTTTGTCCGCGAGAGGTTTAAAGTCAAA
>JAICQC010000279.1 GCA_025938055.1 Anaerolineales bacterium
ATTCCCATCCTCTGCACCAGCTCGATGGCGGGATTGGCAACGGAATCAGGCACCACGACCTTTTGTAGCAGCTCACGCGCGTTGCGGATTTCAGCCGCCGCCGCTTCCATTTCCTCGGAAAACTGTCCCGTCATCTGCCGCGGATTCGTCAGATAGGCTTGCACTCTGCGATAGGCTTCGAGGCGCTCCTGTGCATCCTCGAGCCCGCGTACGACAACGCGCAAGCCGAAGCGGTCCAGGATCTGCGGGCGGAGTCTGCCCTCTTCGGGATTCATCGAGCCGATCAGCACGAAGCGTGAGCGATAGGTTGCAGCGATGGGACCGCGCCGCACCGTATAGGAACCCTGGGCGGCGGCATCGAGGATGGAGTCGATAATGTCATCGCCGAGCAGATTGATCTCGTCAATATAAAGCAGGTTGCGGTCCGCCTGCGCCAGGATACCGCGCCGGACGCGCATGCGTTCGTGTGCGGCAGCGCGCTCATCGATCCCGCCGACCACATCCTCGATCCGGGCGTTTAGAGGCAGTTCGATCAACCGGACCTGATCGGGCGCGGTGAGCGGTTGTCCCTCTCCATATTTCTTCGCACACTCGGGACAGACCGCGCCAATGCCACCGCTCTCGATATCTTCGGGCAAACAGCCGTAGAAACAGGTGCTGCGCTCCACCTGCGGTAATAGATTCAGCAGGCTGCGGACTGCGGTGGTCTTGGCGGTGCCGCGCGGACCGATGAGCAGAATCCCACCGATGTTGGGATTTATCAGTCCCAGGAGCAGCGCCAGTTTCATCTCCTGCTGGCCCACGATCGCAAGGAAAGGGAAAGGCATTGCCTCCGTCAGGCGTCCTTCTTCCGGCGCTAGCGGCGGCAGTGATTTACCCGCGACATAATCCACCAGCTCGCGCAGGTTGCGGAAGGCGTGCGCCACGCGTTCCTTGGGCTCGGTTTTTTCTTCTTCAGATTGGGTGAGTTCGGGCTCGGTCATGATAACTCTCGCGCATATGGGAGCGACGACTGATCCTGAGCTTGTCGAAGGACACAGTTACTTGCGCTTCAATCGTTGTTCCTGGCGTTCCTGCGCTTGCTTCATTCGCTGTCTCTCTTCCTCAGATTCGGCTTGCAGAGGCGGGACCGTGGTCGGTCTGCCTCTGTCATCCAGGGCGACATAGACAAGATAAGCCGTGTTGGTATGGGTCTGTTCGCCGGTTACCGGATCTTCCGCATGGACCTCCACAGTCGCTTCCATTGAAGTGCGACCAGTGTATGAGACCTCGGCGTTCAGGATGATCAGATCGCCAATGCGGATCGGCTCGCGAAACACCAGCGAGTCGATCGCTACGGTGACAACTTTCCGCTGGGCATGGCGCATACAAGCCAGCGCGCCGGCTTCATCCACCAGTTTCATGATCCAGCCGCCGTGCACGTTGCCCAGCAGGTTGGCATGTTCGGGATGCATCAATTGTGAAAGCGTGGTGCGCGAAGCGCTAATGGGTTTGGGGGACTGAGTCATGAGAAAAAATCCTGCCAGGAGTTTACCATTTTACTGTCATTGCGCGGGCGCTCTTCCCGAAGCCGCGAAGCGTCCTGGTTTTTACGCTGTCTACCCAATTAGGAGAACATCGCTTCGCCATCCTCCGACTGCGCACACCTGCCCTCGCGGTCGGTGCCAGGGAAGAACGCTCCGCTCAGGACGGCTCGCAACACTCCCCGGCACTCCCTGGCACCGTACGCCAGGACGGTGTGCGTCCGGGGCAAGTGTGCACCTTGCGTGCCAGTGCAGGTGTGACAGAATCAATCAAGATCTTCGCGAAGCTCACCGCTGTCAACGGTGTGTAATCGTTCGGGTTCTTCCACAAGCACATCCACCAGGCTGTGGGTCAGGTCGCTCATCAGAGGGGCTAATGGCGTGGTGGCAGGAGAGTTGAGACGGCGGGGAGCAGGAGGCGGCTTGAGGCGGGGCCTGAACGCATTATCTGAACGATGTCGGACGATGCGCGGATCGTTGGTTAGAAACCCAACGTAAGATCCCATCACAGAGTAAACCTCGCGCTGTGGCGTGACCCAACCGATCCATTCTCCGCTGCGATTATAAAGATAAGGAAAAATCAAAAATGCTTCCACTTCGCCGCGAGAGCTATAGATTGGAATAATGCGATGCTGTGACATGGATACATCCCTCGGAAATTATTCTATATCATTATACGTCCAATAGCGGTTGATGAAGAAGTTCCAGATCATCACAAGACCGATCGCAAACGCAGTAGTTGCGTTTTTTGCGTAGATCTCGGCAGCCGCGTGCGAGAGATGCGCGATACTCTCAAATGCCCGCACCATCGGCGGCTCGACGAAGTGCAGAATAGGAATACGGAAGCCAATCCCCATCAGGTTGACGAGAAAGAACATGCTCAGTTGGTGGACGAAATGGCGCGAACGAGAATCGGGATAGGTCCAGTAGCGGTTCAGCATGAAATTGCTGATGATCGCGCAGATCAGCGAGAACGTCCCGGCATACACCAGCCGCATCTGGAACAGGTGTGTGAGCAGATTCATGATCGCAATATCGAGCACGGAACCGATGGCGCCCACCGTGGCAAACTTCAAAAAGCGTGTTCGTTCTCGTTCGGCTGCCAAAATCATTGAATCCCTAGCTGTTTTTTGAAATATGGAATCGTTCTCTGAATGCCTTCTGCGAGAGAGACCTTCGGTTCCCAGCCCAGGATCTCGCGGGCGCGCGTGATATCCGGCTGGCGCTGCTGCGGGTCGCGCACACTGCGCGCATCCTTCACGAACGTAATCCCGGCTTTATTGCCAACGATTTCATTGATGGTTTCTGCGAACTGCAGGATGGTCATCTCGTGCGAGTTGCCGATATTGACCGGAAGATTCTCGTTGGAATGCAGGAGCCTGACAATACCATCCACCAGGTCGTCCACATAACAGAAGGAGCGCGTTTGTTTGCCCTCTCCATATACGGTGAGCGGCTCGCCCAGCAGAGCCTGCTTTAACAAATTGGGCAGGGCGCGGCCGTCCTCCAGATCCATGCGGGGCCCATAGGTGTTGAAGATGCGCACGATGCGCGTGTCCACTTTATGAGCACGGTGATATGCCATGGTCAGCGATTCGGCAAAGCGTTTTGCCTCGTCATAGACCGCGCGTGGTCCCACCGGGTCCACATTGCCTGCATAATTTTCCGTCTGCGGATGGACAAGTGGATCGCCGTAGATCTCGCTGGTGGAGGCAAGCAGGAAACGGGCATTGTTCGCGCGCGCCAGCCCAAGACAGTTATGCGTCCCAAGCGCGCCAGCCTTCATCGTTTGAATGGGCAGATTGAAGTATCCTGACGGCGAGAGAGGGTTCGGGCTTGCCGGAGATGCAAAGTGAAGCACAGCATCCACCTTGCCCGAGATATAAATGTAGTTCGACACATCATGCTTGCGAAAGGAAAACTTTTCATTCCCCAACAGGTGTGTGATGTTTTCCGGGCGACCTGTGACGAAATTATCCAGGCCGATCACCTCATGACCTTGAGACAGAAGGCAGTCACTGAGGTGAGATCCAAGAAACCCGGCGGCTCCAGTGATTAAGATGCGCATTTGAATTTCCTCTCTTTTGTTTTCGCGCTTCGCCTCTGGCTCGGCGCGTGATAATTATTGCCAGTCAATCCTCGTGACGAGACCATCGCCAGTCACCTGGTATGCTTGTCCGTTGCCGCTATCCAGCAGCCAGAGATTTCCCTGATAAATCAACGCGATGAAGTCACCCGATTGCCCTTCGATGACATCAGGAGCCCAGGCGAGCGTCTGCGGTTCGAGACCGGGCGCGTCATTCGCAGGGAAAATGACGCGGCGGTTCGAGCCATCCCGGTCCATCACAACGACGCGGTAGCGGCTGGTCTCGCTTTGCGAAGGGAAGAGCGCCTGTAGGTATGCCACCTGATAGGGGCGTTCGGTGGAACTGGACTGCTGCGATGAGACAGAGGGATATGCAAACATGCCGGTCTGCTGAGCGAGCTGCACCGAGGCATTGTTCTCGAACGAGATGACATTAATATCAAAAAATGGCGAGTCCTCCTCGCTTACCAGAGTTGGCGGTGGTGCGTGAGAAATGAAGTACAGCGTTCTTCCGTCTGCCCCCCAGGCAAGCGGAGGCAGCCATGCCCAGTCGCTGTGGGTGTTTAGCGGCGTGATGTCTAATAATGGCTTGAGATATTTTCCGTCCAGGTCCACGAGTCCGATGCCATCGGGGCGGGAATATGCCAGGCGTCCATCCGGCGCAAAGCTGAAAGTCATACCCCACCAGCCGTAGACGCCGCCACTGCGGGCGTCGAGGATTCTGGTTCTGGTTCCAGTGGTAACGCTATAGCGATGCAGATCGTTGTTCGCCTGCCAGCCCGGGGCGGTCGCGCGCGGCTCGACGGTGGAATAGGCAATTGAGTTTGTGCCGGGTATCCAATCGGCGAAGTGGACGACGTTCGAGATGCCGGTGGCGAAGGGTCTGGTGCCATCGGTGCGCACGGCCCATAAGGTATTGATCTCCTCGTCTGCGGGTTTGGTTGATTTGCGCGTGAAGATTAAATAGTTCCCGTTGGGAGAGAGTTCAAAGATGCGTCCATCGAGGTCGCCGGTGGTGACAAGAGCTGTGCGGTTGGCAGTAGAGGTATCAATGGTCCAGGCGTTTCCGCCTGCCAGATACACCAGCCGACCCGGGATGGGAAGTGGCGCAAAGGAGGACTGCGCGCCGACCATCATGATCTCTGGAATCGCCTCCTGCATGATCACTGACTTCACAACCGACTTGCTGATCTCGACATCGTTTTCGAGCACGCGGCGGTAGGTCAGTTCCTCACGTCCATTGACGCCTGCCTGCACCAGCCTCGTCTCGCCTTCAGGCAATGTCTCATTGCGAACGATTTGTTGTTCGAAGGGAATGATCAGCTCCTCGGTCTCGAACACCTCTTCCACGCGTGTCAACTCGATAGAGTTACCGTCCCCCAACACTGTATAGGCAGGCGGTTCGACGCGGTCCAGATTCCCCACCGTGATCCCTGCTGATTGCAGTGCCTGGGTCACTGTGCTCCCTGCAGGGACTGTGACATTGCGCGATTCACCGTCAGCGTCGATGCTGACGGTGAGATCTGAGCCCGTCATTTGCGGGGAGCGGCAACCTGCCAGCAAAGAGACTGCCAGGAAAACGGTGAGGAGGAATCGGCTGGGAGGGAGGCGGTGCATAATGTTCGATGCGCTTTTACTCTGGTAAGCAACCTCGGCGCAGCGCGAATAATCCGATGTATAATCCGTGCGCTATCGGACGCGTCCGGTAACTGTCATCACTCCGTTGGCGATCAAAATCGAATCGATGCGCAGACCTGTTGCCACCGGTCCCAGCGAACCAGTGTAGGCTTCCCGCACCATGGCAGTAATGGCATCCTTGAGTCCTTCGGGTGCTGGGAAGGGACCGAAATCGGCGGAAACAACATCGATCTGCGGTTCGCCGTTGGCGTCCACGCCCATGTTGACGATGATGCCGATGTTCGCAGCGAACATGCCCTGCTGTGTCTTGCCGTAGATCTGCATCTGCCCGTCGCGGAGATATACCTGCGGCTCGCTGATGAGCGGCCTGTTATCCGATTGCTGCAGGCTTGGGTCGGTTTGCAGGCGGGCAGCCAGATAGGACGTGATCTGTGGCTCCGTCAGGTTGACGGTAACGACGCCGGTCTGTGCGCCGGCTTCGATGGCGCGTGCCAGTTCGTCTTTGATGCTTTCAGCCGCCTCCGCGGAAACAGGGATCGGCGGAAGGCTGGAATAATCGGGTCCGCCGACGAAAATGGTGCAGGCAAGTGACGTAAGTACAAGACTGAGTAGTAAAAGTGGTAAACCTCGTATTTTTCTCATCTTCTCACTTAATTAATGTCATTCTGAGCCGCGAAGCGGCGAAGAATCTCCTGATCGCGTAGGAGACCCTTCGCTGCGCTCGGAGTGACGTGATTTGAACGGAGCAATTATAGCATGAGCGACCCTCAACCCATACCGGACGCAGATTCCGAAATTGAAATGTCACTTTCCGTCAAACTGGAGGCGATGTTGTTCGTCGCGGCAGGGCCTGTAACAACCTCCCAACTGGCAACGGCGCTGGATGTATCTCCTTCCGTGGTTGAGCGCGGGCTCAACGAGCTGGACGACGCTCTCGCGACCCGCGGCTTGCGCCTGCAGCGCAACG
>JAICQC010000181.1 GCA_025938055.1 Anaerolineales bacterium
CGCCTACATTGACGAATTCGCCCTCCTTTTTCAGCCAGCGCGAAACCGTCGCTTCGAGCACGGATTCTCCTAATTCGGGGACGGTTATCTCTATTGCCATCTTAGCCTCTCTCCTTCACCGTAATAGTCTGTAACCAGTACCTAACCTAAGGTCTATAAACAATATGTCACCCTGAGGGTAGCGACACTTGCGCTGGCACGCAGTGCAGGTGAGGGTCTCGCCGCCAAGCGGCGGGATTCTTCAGTCGTGGCGCTCTGGCGCCACTCTCTCAGAATGACATGATTCTGTTTAACCTCTCTCCTTCACAACACTGGTCGTCTGTGCCTGCTTGTCAAAATCAAAAGCCTGCTCGATTAACGATTGCTGGTTGATGCGGTAGAGCGTCGTGGAACCTTCCGCAGGGCTGGAGCTCTCGGGTCTGCCGACGTAATGCAGCGGAAGACGATCCTCCACCAACTGGCGTAAATGAGGTCGGAGGTAATTCCAGGCACCCATGTTCAACGGCTCCTCCTGTACCCAGATCAGTCGCTCAAGGTTTGGGTATTCCGCTATGATTTCCTCCAACTCTTTTCCTGGGAATGGATACAACTGCTCGACGCGCACGATTGCGTCGTCCGAGTTATCCTTGCGCAGGTCGCTGGTAACAAGATCAACGTAAATGCGACCGCTGCAGAGCGTCAGGTTATTCACATCCTTCTTTTTGCCGGGCAGAGTCTGATCATCGATCACGCGCTGCCAGCCGCCGGAATTAAATTCATGAGGGGAGGAAGCGGTGAGCGGGTGGCGCAATAAGCCTTTTGGCGTGAAGACAATCATCGGCAGGGGGTCGGTCTTCAAAAGCAATGACTGGCGCCTCAGCAGATGAAAATACTGCGCCGCCGTGGATGGGTACACAATGCGGACATTGATCTCGGCGGCTAATGCCAGAAAGCGCTCGATCCGCCCGCTGGAATGATCAGGTCCCTGACCCTCATTTCCATGTGGAAGTAGCAGGACGAGTGAAGGAGTCAGCCCCCATTTGGCGCGCCCTGAGAGCAGGAACTCGTCGATAACGGATTGGGCGTTGTTGATGAAGTCGCCGTACTGCGCCTCCCAGATGACCAGTCGTTCGGGCGCCATGATGTTATAGCCCACTTCAAATCCGATTGCGCCCGCCTCGCTCAATGGGCTGTTGATCACTTCAAAGGAGGCGTTTGCCTGCGGGAAGGTCTGCAGCGGTGTGTGCCCCTGATTCGTTCTGACATCATAAAACACGGCGTGGCGCTGGCTGAACGTCCCGCGGATGCTGTCCTGTCCCGTGAGACGGATCGGAACTCCATCTTCAAGGATGGTCGCGAATGCCAGCTCTTCCGCGGTTGCCCAATCGATCCTGGCACCGTCCGGTTTGTCCAGGAGCGTACTTCGTCGCTCTACAGCCTTGACCAGTTTGGGGTTGAGCAGAAAGTCCTTTGGAAACTCCAAAAGGGCTTTGTTCAGTTCCTTCAGCCGCTTGATGGTGACCGCCGTCTTGACCTTTTGCGCCGCGCCGCGCGGGGGTGGCTTGGGCACAGGCTCGACCAGAGCGGTTTCAGGGTCAAGCTGGTCGTTGGCTTCCTGCAGGGCGTTCAGGTTTTCCTGCAACAAGTTATCGTCTTCCCCGGGTTGCAACACACCTTCTCGTTCCAGCTGCTGCGCCCAGATCTCCCGGACGCGCGGATGCTCGTCGATCTTTTTGTACATGGCAGGCTGGGTAAAGCGCGGCTCATCACCTTCGTTGTGACCGTAACGCCGGTAGCCGATCAGATTGATCATGAAATCCTTATGGAACTGCTGGCGGTAGGCGAACGCCGTCCGCGCTGCCTCGATGCACGCGATCGGGTCATCGGCGTTGACATGGATGACGGGGATCTCAAAGCCTTCCGCCATGTCGCTGGCATGCAGGCTGCTGCGCGATTCAGCCTCCGTGGCAGTGAAACCCAATTGATTGTTGGCGATGATATGTACCGTGCCGCTTACCCCGTAGCCGGGCACGCGCGAAAAGTTGAACGTCTCTGCCACAATCCCCTGACCGGTAAAGGAAGCGTCGCCGTGGATGGTGATCGGCAGCGATGCATTGTGGAAATAACGCGGCGCGCCGGGCACATCCACTTTTGTGTTGGCGGCGCGTGCCATGCCTGTAATCAACGGATCGATCATCTCCAGATGGCTGGGATTCGGCGGCATGTGGATGAGCATGTCTACCTGCTGGTCGCGGCGTGGGGAGCGGTACGCACCCATGTGATATTTCACATCGCCAGTCCAGCCGAGTTCATCCCACGTCGTCGCGCGTCCCTTGGGGTCGGCAAACTCCGCCAGGATATGGCTGTAGGGTTTTTGCAGGATATGCGCCAGCACGTTCAGCCGTCCGCGGTGTGCCATGCCAATCAGCGTCACGCAGACGTTCTCCTGCGCGGCGTTGGCGGTGAGCTCATCCAGCATGGGGACGAGCATATCCAGCCCCTCGATAGAGAAACGTGTTTTTCCTGGATAGAGACGATGGAGAAAAACTTCGAAGGCTTCCACCTGCGTGAGCCGTTCGAGCAATTGCCGTCCGTCCACTTCTTGCTGCGGCGGCCGGAAGCGGCCGCTCTCCGCAACTTGATACAACCAGTCCCGTTCTTCCGGGATGCGGATGTGAC
This sequence comes from Anaerolineales bacterium, assembly GCA_025938055.1. The sequence continues at coordinate 2,659 of JAICQC010000181.1, forward strand.
CGTAATCATAGCCAATGGTTCCACAGTAAATGGAGCGCAAAACCTCAATCGCCTTTTGCGCGTTTTGAGTTTGCTGACCTTCGGGCAAATTCGCGACGTCAGCCGGTAAATTGCGAAGGTCTTCTACTTTTATATTGTGGAACTCCGGGGTCAATAATGGATTGTCGGAAGGGCCTTCTGCGGGTGCTTCACCTAAAGGATCAAGGTCCGCGGAAAGATAGCCATAGACACGGATCGCCTGCGCCAGGTTCGCTGCTCCGGTGATCGACAGCAGGTCATGGGAGGTGGTTAGTGGCGCGATGACTTCGGAAGGAGACCACTTCTCGAAGAGCTTGCGCGTGGCATCATCCACTGTATTGGGGTCAGCCCGGTATTGCTCATAAAGCTCAAGGATATAGGCAAGGTTTGGACCGTGAAACTCGTTTTCTAAAGGCATCTCAGCGTTTCCTCAGGGACAGAGGTAATTGACAGCTCTTGCTATTTCTTATAACGATGAAGCTTTGATGTTTGTTTTTGATTGTGTTTCGCCCCTTTTGTTACACATGAAATGTTCATCTTGTTCCTGGTCAGGCGGGTAACGTTTCCCGGTAACTCCACGACAAACCCACGACTCAAGCAATCCCGCTCTCCGTGAGGCGGCGCATATCGTTGAGCGCGTGCTCGATCTCCTCAGCGCTGACCAGATTGCCGTTGTCACGATGCTTGAGCAGTCCTGCTTTGGCTTGCTCAATCGCCAGGTCGCGGATCGCCATATCCTTCTTCAATGCTTCTTTGACCAGCGCCGCGCCCTGGGCATACCCGATGACCGGGTTGAGGGCGGTGACCACAATCGCATTCTTCGCCAGCCAGCCTTCCGCTTTTTCACGGTTGGCGGCAAGGCCAACAATCGCGTATTCCGTGAATGAGCGCACGGAGCCGATGATCACCTGCATCGATTCAAAGAGACTGTGAGCGATGATCGGCATCATCACGTTGAGCTCAAGCTGCCCCGCTTGTGCCGCCATTGCAACGGTGGTATCCAGACCCACCACATAGAACATTGCCATATCGAGCATCTCCGCCAGGACCGGATTGACCTTGCCCGGCATGATACTCGAGCCTGGCTGCACAGCCGGCAGGCGTATCTCATCTAGCCCGGTGGATGGACCGGAAGCGAGCAGGCGGAGATCGTTGGCGATGCGGATCAGGGTCAATGCCAGCGTACGGAGGGAGGCGGAAAAATGCGCCGCATCTGCCATGGACTGCATCGATTCAAATAAGTTATCCGACTCGTATAGCTTAAGTCCCGTGAGTTCCGTCAGCTTGCTGACCATGCGCGCGTGATATTCGGGATGAGCGTTCAACCCGGAACCGACGGCCGTTCCACCGATGCCCAGGCGCCGCAGTCCCTCTGCCGCATTCCGGATCCGTTCGGCATCCCGTTCGACCGCACGCGCGTAGGCGCCAAATTCCTGTCCCAGCCGCACCGGGACGGCATCCTGTAAATGCGTTCGACCCGATTTGACGATATCATCGAACTCCACGGCTTTGGCGTTGAGCGCCTCGACGAGAGCCTTCAGGGTGTCCAGCAATTCCTCCAGCCGCCACAACGCGCCGAGACGGATGGCAGTCGGGATGGTGTCGTTCGTGGATTGTGCCATGTTGACATGGTCATTGGGATGGACGCGGTATTCCCCCACCTTGCCACCCATGATCTGCGTAGCGCGGTTGGCGATGACCTCGTTAGTGTTCATGTTGTGACTGGTCCCCGCGCCCGCCTGGATGGGATCGACCACGAACTGGTCGTTCAACTTGCCGTCGATCACTTCCTGCGCAGCCTGGACGATTGCTTCTGCCCGTTTCTGATCGATCAAGCCAAGGTCGCGGTTGACCTCTGCCGCGGCGCGCTTGATCGTCGCCATCGACCAGATAAATGCCTGACGCGGCTTTAGTCCTGAGATTTGAAAGTTTTGGGTTGCACGCTGGGTTTGGGCACCATAGAGAGCATCCGCAGGGACATGCACGTCACCCAACGAATCACGTTCTATTCGTGTTGCCATGCGAATAGTCTACCATAACTCCGATGGCAGATGGCAAATGTTGGTTATAATCATGCTAAGTTTTACCGGTATGACGTACATCAGTTATATCCCCTCTCCACCCCTTAACGCCTATATCGATGATCTCTATTACCTGGACGGGCCCGCGCCGTATCCACGACAGAAGGTTTTGCCTGTCGTTTCGTCGAACCTGATGATCAACCTGGATCGCCCTTTTCAGGTTTATAAACCGGATCAGGCTGAGCCTTTTACCCTCTGCACCGAGAGCTGGTGGGTGGGCATATGGGACACATATCACAATGTGGACTGGCCATCAAACATAAAGCTTTACGGTGTACATTTCAAATCGAGTGGGACGTACCCATTCCTACAATTTCCTCTCTTTGAAATGAATCGTCAAGTCGTTCCCCTAGACTTGCTCTGGGGACACTATGCCTCTGAAATCCGTGAGCGGCTGTATGCTGCACCGACGGTACAAGCTGGCTTTGCCTTCCTGGAACAATTGCTACTTGCCCGCCTCCGGGAAGTGCCGCAAGGCTTGCAGGTCGTGAAATATGCCGTGGCAGACATCGCCAGGCATAAAGGCGCGCTGTCCATTCGGAAGTTAAGTGATCAAATTGGCATCAGCCAGAACCATCTGGGAACGCAGTTCAAACGATTGGTAGGCGTCCCGCCGAAGGAAGTGGCGCGTTTCTTTCGGTTTGCACACGTTTTACATTTGGTTGACTCGTCACCATCCATCGATTTGACGCAGATTGCACATCAATCCCATTTCTATGACCAATCGCACTTCAACAGGGATTTCCTGGCGTTTACCGGACACACTCCATCCGAGTACGTGAGATTGCGTCGTCGTGTGGAGGCGGAGAATCCGGAGCATGCTCGCGCCTACCGGAACCTGCCAGTTGATTGATTTTTTACAAGCGGACTTATTCAGATTAATATAGGATATGCACATGGGCTCTCTCTGAGCACTCAGAAGCTGCTGGATTTTGCTATCTATTTCGCGTCACTTGAGGAGGAACGTTATCAGATGCCGGCAAATGTGACCGCAAAGCAGTTCGTGGAAAAGTTAAACGAGCTGGGATCTAAAGAGAATGAATACAAAGAAGTAAGCATGAGGCAGATCTTTGCGCTTGCCAAAGAGTTGATGGACATGCCACCCCGGGAAATCGAAAAACTGCTCGAGAGCCCCATCCACAAAGTCAGGGCGGGCGCGGTGAGCATCATGGACTGGCAGGCCCGCAACAAGAAGACGTCGGAGGCGCGCAGGAAAGAATTATTCGACCTGTACATCGAGCGCCATGACCCGATCGATGATTGGGACCTGGTGGACCGGAGCGCGCCTTATGTCGTTGGTGGTTATCTATCTGACAAACCGCGAGAGATTTTGTACAAACTCGCCCGTTCTAAGAGTCCTTGGGAACGCCGCAGCGCCATCGTCGCTACCTACTATTTCATTCGCCAGGGCGATATAGACGACACCTTTAAGATCGCCGAAGTGTTGGTGCATGATCCTCACGACCTCGTCCAGAAGGCTGTGGGAGGCTGGGTGCGCGAAGCTGGAAAAAGGGACGTGAAAAAGGTACTTGTCTTTTTAGACAAGTACGCTGCGACCATGCCGCGCACAATGCTGCGATACTCCATCGAGCATTTGGATAAAAAGCAAAAGGAACATTATATGGGCATGAAGAGCAAAAGCGAACAAACGTGAATCCCAGAAACTGGGATGTCGAATCTTATTGTTGAGAAAATGGAAAAGAGGTGAACATGTCTTCAAAACCAAATCTGACTGCGATAGCCGGACCACTGGTGGTCTCGAAGACGAATCCACGCTATTTTACTACTGCAAGCGATCCTGAGGTCAGGGCGATCTACCTGACTGGTTCGCACATCTGGAATAACTTCCACGATGGCATGGGACCCGGGACCGATTGTGCTGATACCGTTGAGGAGCTCGATTATGACGAGTACCTCAAGTTCCTCAAAGATCATGGGCATAATTTCATACGGCTCTGGCGCTGGGAGCAATTCAGGTCACAGGCTGCGGGAGGCAACTTCCATCTCTGTATGACGCCGCAACCGTGGCTGCGGACGGGACCTGGAGAGGCAAAAGATGGAAAGCCAAAGTTTAATCTTGAGAAGTTCAACCCGTCCTACTTCGACCGGCTGCGCGAACGGGTAGTTGCCGCGGGGAACCAGGGGATCTATGTTGGGGTCATGTTCTTCGATGGATGGGCGCTCCACCTCAGCCCTGCGCCGGACCATGTGGAGGGACATCCTTTCCACGCCGCCAACAATGTCAATGGGATCGGCATCAATTCGATTGTTGATTACCAGGTGCTGCCTCTGGATGGGCGCGTCCGGACATTGCAGGAAGCTTATATCCACAAAGTCGTTGACACCCTGCACGATCTGCCGAACGTTTTGTGGGAGGTCGCGAATGAATCCTCAGGCGGCGGCACCGTCGACAAGAGCTTTGCCGAGATGATGGGATTCTCCGAAGTGCCGGAGTGGGGCGATTCCACGGAGTGGCAGTACTGGGTGATCGATGTTGTCAAGCGGCATGAAAAAGCTCAGGGGTACGACACGCATCCGATGGGGATGACGATGCAATTCCCAGTGGCGGACCAGACCAGGGTCAACGATCCGTTGTTCAAAAGCGAGGCAGAGTGGATATCGCCAGGCTATGACGATGAGATTTTCGCTGGCGGTGGCCATCCAATGGCGCCCGATAGTCCTCCGTCACACTGGTACGATAACCCGCCGGCGGGCGATGGCAGAAAAGTCGTCATCACAGATACCGACCACTATGCTCCGGGTCAGGGTGACGCGCTCTGGGCATGGAAGTCTTTCCTGCGCGGCCACCATCCAATCCTAATGGATTTCGGGATCATTGGAGGGCTGCATCCGCCTGATCCATCTGCGGGCGCGCCGGGGGTTCCACCTTATACTGCTTTCGAAGCGGCGCGCTATGCGATGGGTGACACCCTGCGTTATGCAGAGAAGATGAACCTGCTCCAGATGGAACCGCACCCGGAGCTTAGTTCGACTGGCTTCGTACTCGCAAACCCCGGGGAAGAGTATCTCGTCCTTCATCCCGGTGATACGACTGATCCGTTCCCTGTGAAGCTGGAACCGGGCACGTACATGGTCGAATGGTTCAGCGTTAACAGCCGCGAGACGAAAATTGACGGGCACGTGACCATCGATAGTGTGGGGGATCCCAAGTTCATACCTCCGTTCGCGCAACCCGGCCCGGCGCTGGTCTATCTGAAGCGGAAGGAAGACTAAGCGCAGATCATACATGGGTGGTTAATTCTCGTTGCAAATCGATTAAACTTGGGCAATGGCGAAAACACTACCAGCGAATCCAAGCCCAAACCTCGAGCACGAACTCTCACGCGTGACAACGCTTGAATTGTTCTTCGATCTGGTTTTTGTTTTTACCCTGACCCAGTTAACAGCTTTCCTCGCAGAGTCATTATCCTGGGAAAGCCTGCTTCAAGCCTTCTTGATTTTCATCGTCCTGTTCTGGATGTACGGCGGCTACGTCTGGCTGACGAACAGCGTGCCGCCGGTGACACCGGTCCGCCAGCTTCTGCTCATCGGCGGGATGGCAGCTTTTCTGATCTGTGCCCTGGCGATCCCCGAGGCTTTCCATGGTGGCGGTGTCGCCTTTGGCGTCGGGTATTTGATCGTGATCCTGGTGCATGGAGCCATGTATGTGCGCTCCGTTGGCTGGAATGCGGCGCGTTTCGTACCGCTGAATTTCCTCTCGGCATTTGCAGTGATCGCTGCCGGGACATTGGATGGGTCTGCAAGTTATTTGGTTTGGGCATTGGCGGTTGCTTCACACGTCCTGGCATCCTACCTGGGGACAGGCTTGGGGTTTGGACTCCAGGTCAGCCACTTTGTCGAGCGGCACGGACTTCTGCTGCTCATCGCTCTTGGCGAATCGATCCTGGCGATCGGCGCGGGTCACGTCACACTGGAACAACCCTTTATCCTGGCAGCTGTGCTCGGATTGATCCTGTCTGCGGCCCTGTGGTGGATTTACTTTGCCCGCGATGATGAAATGGCGCATTCCACCATGCTCGCTCGGTCTGGCTCTGCACGGCTGCAGCAGGCGTTGGGCGCTTACTTCTATGCGTTCATTCCCATGTTA
>JAICQC010000088.1 GCA_025938055.1 Anaerolineales bacterium
CCCGGCCTTTTACTTTTAACAGGTGATCCCACGCGCTTTGCGCGTTTGCAAATCTACCAAATCAGGAGTGAATTCCATGTCCAATTCCAAGCGCGTCTTCAACTTTAACCCGGGCCCCGCTGCTCTGCCCCTCGAGGTCCTCGAAACGGCTCAGGCGGAGCTGCTGGATTTCAAAGGCACGGGCATGTCGGTGATGGAGATCAGCCACCGCTCGAAGGAATTTGAATCCGTCATCCAGACCGCTGAGACGGATCTGCGCGAACTCTATGGCATCCCTGCCAATTACAAGATCATGTTCCTGCAGGGCGGCGCGACCCTGCAATTTGCCATGCTGCCCATGAACCTGCGCGCGGCTGGCGCTGCGGCGGATTACATTGTCACGGGAACATGGGGCAAGACCGCCATTAAGGAAGCCAGGAAACTTGGCACAGCCCGCGCGGCTGCCAACACGGAGCAGGATGGTTTCAACTGCCTGCCCGCCAGCCTGGACCTTGACCCGAATGCCGCGTACTTGCACTTTACCTCCAATGAAACGATACATGGCGTGGAATACTTCAGCGAGCCCACTCCGCCCGCCGGTGTGCCGCTGGTTTGCGATGCCTCCTCCGATTTCATTAGCCGCCCCATCGACATATCCAGGTACGCCTTGATCTATGCTGGCGCACAGAAAAACGCCGGTCCCGCGGGAACAACCATCGTGATCATTCGCGACGATATGCTTGAGCGGACGCCCGAGAACCTGCCCGTGATGCTCGATTACAAAGCTCTGGCTGTCAGCGGATCGCTGCACAACACGCCGCCCGCCTTTGCCATCTATATGGTGGGTCTGGTCTTCCAGTGGGTCAAGAAACTCGGTGGTCTGACAGAGATCCAGAAGATCAACCGCCGGAAAGCAGAGTTGATCTACACGACGATCGACGAGAGCGGCGGCTTCTATCGCGGTCATGCTGCGCCTGAAGCGCGTTCTGTCATGAACATTCCGTTCCGCCTGCCCTCCGAAGAGCTTGAAGATGTCTTTGTCAAGGAAGCCAAGAGCAACGGTTTGATCGGACTTAAGGGACATCGCTCGGTTGGCGGCATCCGCGCTTCCATCTACAACGCCATGAGCGTGGAAGGCGCCGAGGCGCTCGTCCAGTTCATGAAGGAATTCCAGAAAACGAACGGTTAAACCGTGCTTTAGGAACTGCAATCGAACTGCCCGCTTTCATACGAAGGCGGGTATTCTCTTTTGGTTATAATAGCCAGATGGATTTCTTCCTGCCCGAAGACCATCTTCAGCGGATGACCCCCGAAGAAACTCGTATAACCTCCCTCTCTGCCGAACCGTATCCGGACGGTTATCGTCTGCGCGTCAACATCGAGATGACACCGTTCCAGCAGCGCCCGCATCTTGAGGTGTTGCTTAACGATGCAGATGGTGACGAAGTAGCTTCATCGAGTATCGTCGAGCCTCTCGGCTGGAAAATCGAATTTACCATGCATATCCGCGGCGAATTGAAGAATCCATACACGCTGGAAGCAAAGCTCTTTTATCCCGACGGTCCAGCTGCCGAACCGCAAACATTTACATTTGATGTGAAACCACCTCCGCCTTCAGAGGCGCCTGGGACGGATGCCACTTAATCGACGTTCTCCATGCTGAACCTATTTTCCCGCCCCCCGGCGCTGACAACGATTCTGTGCCTTTGCCTGCTCTCGCTCCTGGGTTGTTCCCCGCAAGTGACAGCGACCCTCGAAACGCCGCTGACCCTTGAACCAACTGCGACAGAGGTGGAGTTTGTCCCGGCTCCTCCAAGGGACGCGCGCGAGATCGTCATCTTCTCGTATGAGGAAGACGGTTACGCTCACCTGTTTACCTACATCCCGGAGCTCTTGCCTCTTACGCGGATTACCTCCGGGGATTGGGATGATATTACGCCCGCGCCCAGCCCGGATGGTGAACAGATCGCTTTCGCTTCCAACCGCAATGGATTTTGGGATCTGTATCTTTTGGAGCTGGAAAGCGGCGACGTTACCCAATTGACGGACACACCCGAATACGAAGGAGCACCGACGTGGTCACCAGATGGCTTATTCCTGGCATTCGAAGCCTATGAAGATGAAAACCTTAACATTGTGGTAGGTCCCGCCACCGATCCATTGCGTGAGCCGATTCCATTAACGACTTCGCCCTCCTCGGACCATTCCCCTGCCTGGGCGCCCGATGGACGTCATATCGCGTTCGTATCGGATGGGGAGATCATCGTTGCCGATCTGGACCAGACGGATGGCAGCCGCTTCCGAAACCTGAGCAACACCGAGCTTGCCTCCGAATCGCACCCGGTCTGGTCGCCGGATGGCAGCCAGCTTGCCTGGGCATCCTCCTCGCAAAGCGTGGGTCGCAGCGGCATCTATATCTGGGACGCAGACAACGATGTTCCCGGCAACTGGATCGGTGATGGGAACTGGCCCGCCTGGAACGTTACCGGCGATCAGATCATCACGACACTTGCCGCGCCGAACGATACCTACCTGACGATCTATTCCATAGATGGCAGGCTTCTTCAGCCTCTCACGCCGTTTCCCGCCGCGAGGCTGCGCGGTCTCACCTGGAGAAACCTTGTCCTCCCCGAAGAATTGCCGCGCGTATTCCAACAAGCCGCCGACCTGACCCCGGCTCCGCTCTGGGCAGCGAATGCGGAATCCATCTCCGAAGGCGCGCCGGACCGTTGGTCGCTGGTGGAGTTGGAAGGTGTTGATGCACCGTATCCGCAAATGCATGACCTGACCAATGAAGCGTTTGATGCCCTGCGTGAACGCGTCCAGTGGGAGGTTGGCTGGGATGCGCTGGCAAGCCTGGAAAATGCCTTTGTCCCGCTTACCACTTCCCTCGACCCGGGCTTTAGCGAAGACTGGCTGTATACGGGCCGTGCATTTGCCATTAATTCGTTGATGACCAACGCGGGCTGGATGGTGGCGGTTCGCGAAGATTTCGGCGCGCAGACCTACTGGCGACTCTATCTGCGCGCGCAGCTACAGGATGGATCGCTGGGCGAGCCGCTGCGGGATCTGCCCTGGGACTTAAGCGCGCGCTACAACCTTGACCCGAAAATCTACGAGCAAGGCGGAAAATATAGTGAGGTGCCTCCGGGTTACTGGGTGGATGTCACTGCGCTCGCCGTCCAGTATGGATGGGAACGAGTCCCGGCATTGCCAAACTGGCGCACGTTCTTCCGTGGGGCACGCTTCACCGAATTTACACTTACTGGCGGGCTGGATTGGTACAGTGCTATGCTCGAACTGTACCCGCCGGATGTGCTCGTCACGCCGACAAGAGTCCTGCCGCCTACGATTACGCCCTCGCGCACGCCGCTCCCCACCTGGACTCCCCTGCCCACCCGTACACCCCGCCCGACCTTTACGCCATCACCCACGCGTTCGCCAACCATCACACCGACTCCGACGGGCACATTACCGGCTTCCCCCACGCCACCGACCGTCATTCCATGAGAAGACTTTTGTCTCGCGGTGAGCGAAGTGAGGGCATGCCTTTTGCCCGAACGCAGGCGAAGCGCTCATTCCGCAATAGCCGCTTCGTTTGCGCAGCACTTAGCGTGATGGTATTTCTTTTGGTAGCAATTATCCTCGCATCCTGTACTCCTTCATCGCCTACGGAGGAAACAGGCCCGGTGCCAACCTCCGTGATCGCTGGCGCCACCGCGACCCAGTCCGCGGCGGAGATCGAGGCACAGACACGACCCACGATCGCGCCGTTCCGGTTCGTCCTGCCAACCCCGGGCGCGGAGCCCGTCTCAGGCTGGCGTCCGCCTCTGTACCCGGTGCCCTGGGCGGTCTCTGCGTACGATCATTTTTACTTCGCCCGCCCCATCGCCGCGGACAACGTTAACTGGCCCCTGGCAGAATACCGGTATGGAGGCGTCTTTTTCGCGCCGAACATCGTCCACACCGGCGTGGACATCGATGCAGAGGAGGGCACACAGATTCTTGCCGCGGGACCCGGCACGGTCGTCTCAGCAGACTGGGGCTTGTTCAGCGCGGTGCCCGGCAATGTAACCGACCCATATGGGATGGCTGTGGTGTTGCGACACGACTTTGGCTACAAAGGCGAGACGCTGTATACAATCTATGCCCACATGAGCGAGATCATCGCGGTGGTGGGTCAACACGTGGAGACCGGTGACGTACTTGGATTAGTGGGCGATACTGGCGTGACGACAGGTCCGCATCTTCATTTTGAAGTCCGCCTGGGTGACAATACTTTTTTCAGAACCTACAACCCCGAGTTGTGGACAGCCCCTCCACAAGGCTGGGGGATTCTCGTTGGACGAGTCATGGATGAAAAGGGAGGATTGCTCTATCAACTACCCATCGATGTGCGTCCCATGCCTTCGGAAGTGCCGTTACGAAAGGTGATTACCTATGCGGAAGGCGCAGTAAATTCAGATCCATACTATCAGGAGAATCTTGTCTTGAGCGATTTGCCCGCCGGGTTATATAAGATCATGCTGGAATACAATGATCGTAATATGCAATTCTGGGTGGACATTTATCCGGGTCAGGTCACCTATTTCACGTTCAGCGGTGAAGATGGCTTTGAAGTCGTCCCGCCGCCGGTTCCCACGCTGGATTTCCTGCCCGGAACGGCAACCGCTGTACCTTGACGCTCAGAACATCTGTGCTATACTTCGCATCTACACAGTATTTGTCCCTTAACCTTGTATTTGGAGAGTAAAACATGTCCCCTCGAAAATCAAAATCCGCCGCTGCTGAAGAGCAGATCGAAATCCCGTCCAGAAACATGGATGGTGCCAAACGCGCTGTGCTGGATAAAGCAGTCGGCGATATCCTTAAGCGCTACGGCGATGGCTCCATCATGCGGTTAGGCGAAGCCCAGCATATGCAGACCGAAGCTTTCCCCACTGGCTCTCTATCGCTCGATATCGCGCTCGGCGTGGGTGGCATCCCACGCGGGCGTATCACAGAAATCTACGGACCGGAGTCCTCGGGTAAGACGACGATCTGTCAGCACATCGTGGCGGAAGCGCAGCGGATGGGCGGCGTGGCGGCATTCGTCGATATGGAGCATGCCCTCGACCCCGTCTATGCGGCGCGTGTTGGTGTGGATATCGATAACCTGCTTGTCTCCCAGCCCGATACCGGCGAACAGGCGCTCGAGATCACGGAAACTCTTGTCCGCTCCGGCGGCGTGGATGTGGTCGTGATTGACTCGGTTGCAGCATTGGTTCCACGAGCTGAAATCGAAGGTGACATGGGCGATCCCTCCATGGGCGTGCAGGCACGCTTGATGTCTCAGGCGCTGCGAAAACTCTCCGGGGCAATCAATCAAACCAAGACAGCCGTTATTTTTACAAACCAGTTGCGCCAGAAGATCGGCGTCATGTTCGGAAACCCCGAAACAACCACAGGCGGGCAAGCCCTCAAGTTCTATGCCTCTGTGCGTCTCGATGTGCGCCGCATCCAGGCGATCAAGGTTGGCGACGAGGTCATCGGTAACCGCACGCGTGTCAAGATCGTCAAGAACAAGGTTGCGCCGCCGTTCCGCACCGCAGAGTTCGACATCATGTTCAACGAAGGTATCTCGAAGTCAGGCGATGTGCTCGACCTCGCTACCAAGTTCGAAGTCGTTCAAAAGCGCGGCGCCTTCTTCTCCTATGGCGATATCCGTCTCGGTCAGGGACGCGAGAATGCTAAGGAATTCCTGCGCCAGAACCCTGACCTGATGGCTGAGATCGAAACGGTCATTCGCCAGAAGGCGCTCAGCGGCGAAATCGCTCTTCCGCTCGACCTGGGAGTGGAAACCGATAGCGGTGCTGCTGCTGTCGAAGAAGAAGTGTAAGCGAAGCGATCCTGTGGATAAATGCCCTGTTGGGGCGACCCGATGGGTAGCCCCTTTTTTTATGAAGATCATTCGACCACGCTCAGGAGGCTTCGCGGGCATACAACAGGTGTTTGCCGCTGTTTTGATTCTCTTCTTCGTTGCAGCCTGCTCGCCCGCCTCCACATCGACGCCGTTCCGCCCACCCACCCTGCAGGCGCCACTTATCGAACCTACGTTCATTATCCAACCCACGCAGGAAGTCGTGGTAGTCGAACCCACGCCCGTGCCAACAATCCCGCCGACCGTAAACCCGGCAGAATGTTCGAACGACCTCAACTTCATTGAGGACCTCACGATCCCCGACAATATGTTCGCCACATTCGGACTCGCCTTGGACAAGCAATGGCTGGTGGAAAACAGCGGCACCTGCCACTGGACTGCTGCGTACCGCCTGAGGAACATCGGCGGGGCAAGCCTGGGCGCGCCGCCGGAGATCGCTCTTTTTCCTGCGCGCGCCGGGACGCAGGCAACCATCCGAATCCTTTTTACCGCGCCTTTTACGGAAGGGGTCTATGAAAGCGCCTGGCAGGCAATTGACCCCAATGGAGCCGCGTTTGGCGACCCGATCTTCATCAGCATTGCCGTTCAATAAGGAGGTCTTCCAGGAACAACATACCTGGTCAGTGGTCATTTTTCAACTCAGAGAATTTAATCTTTTGGAGGAACTATGCCCACACAGTCTGATCTCCCCCTTGTGTTCGAACAACTGAAAAATATCCTGAAGCCGCACGCGGAAAAGCTGACCCTCAAAACAGACACGCCTGAGGCCTACTATCTCGACGGTCCCTACAGCGAGAAATGGAAGAAGGAGCTCTTCTTTGGCTCAGCGCAGATCAAGAAGAACTATGTCTCGTTCTATTTGATGCCCGTTTATATGTATCCTGAGTTATTGAAGGATATTTCACCTGAATTGAAAAAGCGTATGCAGGGAAAATCCTGCTTTAACTTCAAGAAAGTGGAACCAGTTTTATTCGAGGAACTCGCGCTGCTGACACGTAGAGGCGCGGAAAAATTTAGAGAGGAGAATAGACAATGAGCGGACAAGACCTCACATTCGACGTTAACGGGAAACCTGCGAAAGCATATCTGGCGTTGCCATCGCAAAACAATGCACCAGGAGTCATTGTGCTGCACGCCTGGTGGGGATTGAATTCATTTTTCAAGAGTGTTTGCGATAGATTAGCATCTGAAGGATTTGCCGTATTGGCTCCGGATTTGAATGAGGGCATAGTTGCACAGACAATTGACGAAGCTAAACAGGTCATGTCTGAGTTGGATGGTGAGCGGAAACATGCCATTGTTACTGCGGCGTCCGATTTTTTGCGCGGCAGGCCCGAGGTTCGGCAGGAACCATTTTCATTGATCGGTTTCTCCATGGGCGCAGCGTGGTCGCTCGTGCTGGCAAGTGAGCGTCCTGAAGACTTTCACAAAGCGGTATTGTTCTATGGGGCCGGGGAGGGCGATTTTGCAAAGATCAAAGCGGAAATCCTTGGGCATTATTCAGACACGGATGAATGGGAGGATATTAGTTACGTCCGCGCTATGGAAACAGACATGCGCAATGCCGGGCTAGATCCAACCTTCCATATTTACCCGCAGATGCCACACTGGTTCTTTGAAGAGGATCGATCCGAGTTCAACCCACAAGCCGCCGAACTTGCCTGGACGCGTACTCTGGAGTTCCTACGCAGGTAAACATGACTTCATTCGAACTTCAGAAACACAATTGATCATGTGCTTGAATCTTAGATGTGCCCATAAAGGTAAATAAGATGAAATTCACACTGGAGCTTCCCATTAAGAGTTCACGTGTGGAAGTGTGGAAACTTTTCGATAACCCGGAGAATATAAGCAAATGGCAACCAACCCTCCTATCTTTTGATCCTGTCAGCGGGGTACCCGGTCAGCCAGGTGCAATCTCAAAGCTAACCTTTGAAGAAAACGGGCGTCAGTTTGTGCTCATCGAAAAAGTCACCTACCGCGATGAACCGAAGCGACTCGACGTCGTATACGAAAATAATTTTGCTGACAACACTGTGAAAAATACATTCCTCGAACAGGGCAGCGACAAAACCCTGTGGGTCGTGGAAACGGAATTCAAGTTCAAGACTCTCATCATGCGTATTCTCGGTCCCTGGATGAAAAAGAATTTCGTTGCGCGCACGCAGAGAGCTATGGAACGTTTCAGGGAATTGGCAGAAAGCCAATAGGCGAGACAGTTGTCTCGCCTACTTTTGTTTTCTACACGACGGCGCTTTGAAGAAGGTCAACAGCCTGTTGTTCCACTGCTTTGATTTTTAACAGGATGTCACGCAGATTGGCGCGCAAGTCTGCAGCCTGAGTGTCCGACAAGGGAAAATCGGTTTCGGATTGCGATAATAATTCATTCAATCTCGAATTGATTTCCTTGATCTCGGGTAATGCGGCATCCCCGTCCCTGATAAATAAATCATGTCTTCTCTGGATCAACTTCTTACTCTCTCCAAGCAGCGGGACATCATCCGGGAGTAAGGCATCTGCAAAGGCAAGCCACAACTTGTGACTTTCACGGAACTTCGCTGCAGATTCTTTCAAAGATTGCTTCTTTAAAACCTGGGCGGCTTCAAGCAGAAAGTCCGCGTACAAGCCGCGCTCTGCACCATCGGCGGAACCCCAGGTATTGACCCACTGATAAGCTCCCGGCTGGACCGGCGAACCCGCCAGCGCGTGATACATCCGTACTCCGGGAGCAAAGAACCGTTCCCAGCTCTGTTTGTTGCGTGTGTTGACCAGCATCTCTGCCAGCTTGTCGTAAGCAGCGAAACCGAAGTTATCCCGCGCGCCGCGTGGGGGCTCCTCCGTAAACAAGCTGATCGACTGGCAAATGCCCTTATGCACGGCGCCAGCCAGCTTCGTGGTTTGAGGCGCATCCAGGGTCATAAGCCGAAACTTATCCTCCTTCACACGCCCGCGTGCCTTCGTCAGATCTGCCATGGAAAGGTGCAATGGCCGACTCGACCGGTCCGCAACCGTGACTGATTTGCCGTCTATCTCCAGAGCAAGGATCGGCATCATCCCCCACATCGGCTCATCCGCGGGAAGAAAGTTGTACGGCAGGCTGAACTGGTCTGCCCACAGAATCGGGTGGAGTCCACTCTCCAATGTATCTCGCAGGTTTTTCTCTGCCGTCTCTGCTTTGTTCGTCTGCTGAATATCCTGCACGATACTCAACCGTTCGAGAATGGTGGAAAACGGATTGAACGTGTTCCGTGTCAACAGCGCAACATGTGGAAGATAACCCTTATACTCGAAGGTGAAATAACCAAAGGCGATCCCGCCGCTAATGCCAAGCAAAAGCGCTTCCGAATAAGGTTTGCCAGTATGCGGCGCTTTAATGCCCTGCAGCGCCAGCGCGTTATGAATGCTGCCCGTTTCCCAATGCCTGCCGTTGAATTGCGTTTGTGTTTTCATGACTGCCTCCTAACTATTGACTTTTGGCATTATACGCATGGGATCCACTGGAAATAAAAATTAGCGACCTACTCTGCACTTTTTCAAGAGCAGCGGAAGGCGCAGATGAAAGCCAATATTCCTGATAGAATATAAACAATGAAAGCCCATACGGGCTTTTTCTATGAAAGTACTTGAGGATATTTACGATTAATGTATTATAACTTCCGAAACTTTTGGCACACAGCTTATCTCTCACTCACTGCACCTAAAAATTCTCCAGCCCGCCTGACACGAAAACGAATCCTATTCCTGCTCCTTTTTTACACCGTCTGGCCCGTTGGGGCACTGATGCACTGGTTCTTCTTTTTTCTCGACGACCTCTTTTTCCCCGGCCATAAAAACCAGCCAATTGAGAAGCCGCTCTTTATCATCGGGAACCTGCGAAGCGGCTCCACGTTCCTGCACCGGCTGCTCTCGCGTGACTCTACGACATTCACCAGCCTGACGATCTGGGATATCTATCTGACGCCTTCCGTCACACAGAGGAAGATCACGCAGCTCGTCTCGCGCCTCGATAACAAACTGGGCGGGCACCTGCACCGGGTGCTGTATGAGTTCGACCGTCGCACCCTTGGCAAATACAAAATCCATCGCATCTCCTTCTTCCAGCCGGAGGAGGATGAGAATATCCTGTTTCATATCTGGGATTCGTTCTGGACCAGTTTCCTCTTCCCCTTCGCGGACCAAATACCGGACTACCGTCATTTTGACGAAGCCCTGCCGCCGAAGTATCGACAGAGGATTATGAAGTTCTACAAGTCTATGCTGCAGCGCCATCTGTACGCAACCGGCAATAAGTATTTCGTTGCCAAGAATCCAGCCTTCAGCCCAAAGATCAAGACGCTGCTCGAATTCTTCCCGGATGCGCGCATTATCTACCTTGCGCGCAACCCGTTGGATATGCTTCCTTCCACCGTTTCGTGGATCAATTACGCCCGCGGTGTCTTTACAGAACCGCCAGAGAAGTACAACTATCAGGAAGAGATCATGGATTTCACGCAGTACTGGTACCGCTACCCTCTCGAATATCTGGACGCGCACCCTTCACCCCGACACCTGATTCTGAACTACGACGATCTGATCCAGCGCCCGGAGCACGTCATCCGCGGCTTCTATGAGCAGTTTGGCTATCCCGACAAACCCGGCCTCGACCGCATCGTGGATGAGGCTGTCAAAGAGACTCTCGCCTTCAACAGCGATCACATCTACTCCTATGAAGAGATGGGCTTCACCCGCGAACAAATTGTTAATTTTTATGTAGACATCTTCGAACGTTTTGGCTTTGACAAGCGCGAACATGAGTTCGCAGGTACCCCAAAAACGGTACGAGTATCCGCGATCGACTAAATAAAGGGAATTATATACTTCGTAAACCCATCAATTCTTAGGACGTATGAAAATCAAAGTATAGCCGAGCACTAAATCGGAAAGATCAGAAGCTAGCTCCCAACCTTTTCCAATTAAGTGGATCATGGCAGCCAACATCGTTGGGCCCTCTTTCCAATTCGATATTTCTTGACCGTTTACGTATCGTGGACGCCCATCTTCCGCTATTATAAATAAGTAATCCTGTTTCTGCTTTTGCATAGGCATCTCCTTTTATAAAAGGAAATCTTCGGGCGATTATTCTATTCTTCAGGATGCTTTCTTCGCTTTTGTCGTATTCCTTGCTTCCTCTGCAGCTTTCCGTGCCGCAATCTTGGCTTTTGCCTTTCTCAGCAAGGCTGAGTCCCTGGTGACAGGCTGCTGTGCGTTCTGGGGCTGTGCCAAAGACTGTTCTTCCACAGCGGCTTGTGTTTCCTCAATCTTGTATTCCTCTTCCCATTTTTCTGCAAACTTGGGGTTAATCGCTTTGTAACGCGCCATTAAGAGGACCGCACCTGCAATTGCCATTAGTGCCGCAAAAATGCTCGAGTAGCTAATTCCCAGCTCCGGGATCTTGGGCTGGTCCGGGCGGAAGAACTCGATGATTACGCGTCCCACGCCTGCCAACACCATCCAACCGGCAAAGAGCGCGCCGGGTTTGAGATCTTCACGGTAGCGGCGCGATAACCACAGGAGCAAGCCCGCCGCAGCGAAGTTCCACAACATCTCGTAGGCAAACGTAGGATGGAAACGAGTCGTTTCTACGGGGAAAAGACTCAAGTCCTGGTATTGGGGCAGGCGGTGTTCTGCCGAGATCGGGATGCCCCACGGAAGCGTCGTCGGCGGACCGTACAGCTCCTGGTTGATAAAGTTGGCGAGCCGCCCAATGCCCTGCCCAATCAACGCCGCCGGACCTGCTGCATCCAGAAAAAGCCAGGGGTCGAGTTTATTCTGGCGCAGGTACAGTAGCAACGCAATGACACCCAGCAAAAAACCGCCAAAGATGTGCAGACCACCCTCCCACACTCGCAGGATGCTGGCAGGGTTTTCGAGATAAATACGATTGCCGCCCAAATTGGCATTGAAAACATACCAGAGCCGCGCCCCGATAATGCCCGCTGGCAGCACCCAGATCAGCGCGTCCCAGATGCGGTCGCCTTTCTCACCGCGCTCCTTAAGCCCGCGCTCGACGATCAACGAACCGACAATGATGCCCACCATCACGATCACGCCATACCAGCGCAATGTAAGCTCCCTGCCGAACAGTTCTATTGTAAAAATCACAGGATCGATCATGTATACCTCAAGGAGAGTTTTCACAGATTATACCGCCTCAGCGCTATGCTTCGTTTCCCGTATTTGAGAGCAGTTGACCATTCCAATTAATAATCAGTACTTCACGAAACCAAGAGATTCCCCGAAAATAGGTGTGCGGGCATACGCCCGCACACCTATTTTCGGGCTGCTTTTGATTCTTTCGTGATCTACTGATAATGGATAAAGCAAGCGAAAAGTTTTTGCACGTGGACGAAGTCCTGGTGATGGACCACGGACGAATCGTGGAACGCGGCAGGCACGGGGAACTTCTGAGGCGCCTGGGACTCTACCGTCGCCTGTGGGATTTGCAAAACCAGATCCTTTTGGATATGGAGCTCCCTTCCCTTGCAACAATCTCACAGTTTTGAAAGCTCCATTGGAAAAGTGTTAACATGCTTGCACCACCCCATTGAACATGCTATAATATTGGCAACTCCCCAGCTGCTTTACAGACACTTGATTGCGTAATCCAGGTGCACGGCGATTTAACCTGCACGGGTTCCGCGTGAATAGACTTTGAAGGAAAATCCACACCACACCACAACCTAAGGGAATACACCGGTTTGCTCGATGCATTCTGGGCAATTTTGCATTCATCCAATCCAACACCCCACGAGAAAAACTATGAAAATACTTGAACTTGAGAACGAACCTCTTTCCAAGCTGCGCGCCATCGCGAAGGGATTGAATATTCCCAACGCCAACCGCTTGAAGAAAGAGACACTTGCCATGATGATCCGCGAGGCAGAGGCGCA
>JAICQC010000200.1 GCA_025938055.1 Anaerolineales bacterium
CTTCATGAGGCAAGCCGATCGCCGCGGCTTCGGCAACCGCCGGGTGACTGACCAGCGCCGACTCCACTACTGCAGTGCCAAGACGGTGCCCGCTGACCTTGATCACGTCGTCCACGCGACCGATGATCCAGTAGTAACCGTCCTTGTCGCGCTTGGCAGAATCTCCGGTGGTGTATTTGCCGGGGTTCTTCGACCAGTACTGGTTCACGTAGCGGTCCGGGTCGCCGTAGATGGTGCGCAGCATAGCTGGCCACGGATTCTTCAGCACGAGATAGCCTTCGGTGTCGTCCGGGACGGGGTTCCCCTGCTCGTCCACGATCTCGGCTTCCTGCCCGAAGAACGGGCGCGTGCCCGAGCCGGGTTTGAGCGGCACAGTGGGTGTGGGCGTGATCATGAACATGCCCGTCTCCGTCTGCCACCAGGTATCCATAATGGGACACTTCTCCTTGCCGATGACGCGGTAGTACCACTTCCAGGCTTCGGGGTTGATCGGCTCCCCGACGGAGCCCAGCAGGCGCAGGGACGAAAGATCGTGCTTGTTGGGCCAGGCTTCGCCGAAGCGCATCAGTCCACGGATGGCGGTGGGAGCGGTGTACAGGATTGTGATGCCGTAGCGCTCCACGCACTGCCACCAGCGGTTCGGGTACGGGAACATCGGTCCACCTTCGAACATGAAGGAGGTAGCGCCGTTGAGCAGCGGACCATAAACAATGTATGAGTGACCCGTCACCCAGCCGGGGTCTGCCGCACACCACCAGCGGTCTTCATCCTTGATGTCGAAGACGTACTTGAGCGTGGTGTAGGTACCCACCATGTAGCCGCCGTGCGTGTGAACGATGGCTTTCGGTTTGCCGGTGGAGCCGGATGTATAGAGGATGTAGAGCGGGTCTTCGGCGTCCATCACTTCGGTGGGGCATTTGCCGTTGGCGATGGGCAGCGCCAGCATGTCGTGGTACCAGTGGTCGCGCCCGCCTTCCATCGGCACGTCATGCCCGATGCGTTTGACGACGATCACGTTCTGTACCGAGGGGCAGCGCTTGAGCGCCTCATCCACCGTGCGCTTGAGCTCCACCACCTTACCGTTGTTGTAACTGCCGTCCATGGTGATGACCAGCTTGGACTGGCTGTCGTCGATGCGCCCCTGAAGCGAGTCGACCGAGAAGCCGCCGAACACCACCGAATGGATGGCGCCGATCTTGGCGCACGCCAGCATGGCAAAGACGATCTCGGGCACGCGTCCCATGTAGATGGTGACGCGGTCGCCCTTGACCACGCCCATGGCTTTGATGATGTTCGCCATGCGGCTGACTTCGCGGTTCATGGCGTAGTAGGAATAGGTCTGGTGCAGCTTGCCGTCCTCGCTCTCCCAGATGAGCGCCAGTTTGTTCTTGCGATAGGTTTTTAGATGTCGGTCAATGCAGTTGTGAACAATATTTACTTTCGCCCCCGTGAACCATTGGAAGAAAGGCTTGTTGGAATCGTCCAACACCTTGTCCCACTTCTGGAACCACTCCAGTTCCTCGGCTTCGGCTGCCCAGAAGGCTTGCGGGTCCTGCAAGGCTTGTGCCGAGGCGGCATCCCAATCCTTCAGGTTTGCCTGGGCGATCACTTCCTCAGACGGGTGGTAGACGTCGCCTTCCGTCACTTTGCCATTGGTCTTTTGCTCTGTCACCATATCGTTCTCTCCTCTCTATGAAATAAAATGTCATAACGATCATGAACTCCCACACGTGGGCGGTCAGGACCAGGAAGATTACCAAAAGACTGTAAAAGGAGATTTTCGCTGCCGCTTGATTCTTTCGACTACACAATACGGGTCACGCGGCACTCAGCAATTCTACCCCTCCTTCGAGAATTGTGATAATTTTTGTAACCCCACCGCCGCTACGCGGCACCTCCCCCTGAAGGGGGAGGTTGGGAGGCGGTCGAGAGTCCTACCAGCCTTCGGGTTTTGGTCGGTCACCGTAGAGCTTTTTCCAGACCAGGTCGTTGCCAGCAAAATAGTCTGAGACAGCCATGTCGAACGGGCGCTTGTTGTTCTTCTTTTCTGCCGCCATGCGTTCATAGACCGGGCGGATCTCTGGGTCTTTCATGACTGCTTTGGCATAGCAGACGGCTTCTCGGAAGCGCTGCCGGTGTGCCTTTTGGGCGGGGCTCCACTTGACACCGGACATATCTGCACGGTAAATCACGGACAGCTTGCCGGTATGGGCACGCCGGAAGACCAGATTGCCGACCTTACCGGTGATGAGTTCGACGAGGGGGTTGAGTTTTGCTTTTGCCATGGTAGTAGCTTTCTGTTGCAAGTGAGTTTCTTCGGCAGACAAGCAGGAGATCCTCAGGAACGCCTCGGGATCGGCAGGGTATAGACATAGTATGGGTAGGAGGGTTCTGTACTAGTGCTGTACTTGTCCTGTACTCGTCCTGTACTGATCCTGTACTGTCTCTGTGTTTTCTGGGTAAATTTTAGCGTTCGATCTTCAAAATGTATCCACGTGCCGATTTCCCCGTGCTGGTGCGTCGTTCGGAAGGATTGCCGCCAAAGTGTAGCACAGGGAAACGGTCGGCAGGTTTACAGGCAGTTTACAGTGACTCAACGACCCCGGTGACCTCCCGGGAAGCGCGGGTTGGGACGGTAGGGTCGCTTGCAAAGGATTCGTGACAGTCACCTGCTCTTGCCGGAGGTCCAGTAACGTTAGGTAACTGTAAAGTCGTTTCTCGGTGCGGCAAAGTATACTCGCAACGGTTCGTGAAAATACTTTGGTCATCGGCTCTGCGGCTCGGATGAGATACCCTTAAGGTATGATCCGAGCCGCATCCGTTAAGGAAGTGCCGCGTGCCTTTGCGGCAAGACTCCGGCGAGGCATGTTATACTTTTCTCGCAGCGTCAAATCAACCAGCGATCGTTTGAAAGGAGGAAGTTATGGCTGCAAAATTCGTTCTCAGGCAAAGTGGGAAAGGCAAGTTCACGTTCGCCCTCAAAGCACCCAATGGACAGGTGATCCTCACCGGCGAAAGCTATGCAAGCAAGGTCAGCGCCCTGAACGGGATCGCCTCAGTGCGTAAGAATGCGGGCAAGGACAAGAACTTCGAGGTGCGCACGGCGAAGAGCGGCAAGCAATATTTTGTGCTCAAAGCCACCAATGCCGAAGTGATCGGGCAGAGCCAGATGTACTCGAGCGCACGCAGCGTGCCGAAGGGCATGGCATCGGTGAAGGCGAACGCCCCGGCTGCACAGACGGAAGACCTGACCGGCAAGAAGTAACACGACAACGAGTGCAATCAGACGGCTCGACACGCCCCTGCGGCGGTCGAGCCGTCGTTTTTTATTCCATTCGTAAGCTGGCTGTAAAGTCTGTACCCTGCACATCCAGGTATACTGTAAACGTCAGCGAGAACCGCCTGTATCCATATGATACAGGCACTACGGCTCGGACCACACTCCTGGTTCGAGCCGTAGTCTTTTAAGCCTTAGATGTGACTTTCATGTCGCACATAAAGTGCAACCAACGCCTGATTTTGCCGTCATGGGAAAAGGAACCTTGCAAAAAGCCTTCATTTTTCGGAGAAATTTGTCAGATTTTAGATTTTTCGGTTATCCTTGTACTAATAAAGACTTTGGTAATCCAGTTAGAGATAACTTCTGAACGATTTGACTCTAAGATCGTTTAGGAATTTACCTGGTAAGAAGCAAAGTTTGGTACCGGAGCTTCAAAATGCAATTCAAAGATGCCGCTTACGAAATTTTGAAACAAGAAAATAAGCCATTGCATTACAATGAGATCACGAATAAAGCGATTGCTGCTGGTTTAATTGAAACAACCGGGCAAACGCCTCACGCAACAATGGGGTCATTGCTATATACAGACACGCTAAAAGAAAACTCTAGGTTTAGGCGCGGGGATCAAAGGGGTACTTTTACATTAAAAGCAACCGGCCCAACAGAAATAGATCAACAGATTGAAGCTATATACAAGAAGATTCGCCAAGATTTACACAAGCACCTTTTAGCGATGGAACCTCAGAAATTTGAGGAACTAATTCGATCGTTGCTGGAAGAAATGGGCTTTGAAGAGACTGAGACAACGCAATACACAAACGATAGGGGCATTGATGTTCGTGGTATTTTGAAAACAAATCAACTTACTGCCATGAAGGTAGTTATTCAAGCCAAACGCTGGAGAAACAATGTGGGCTCTGAGATTGTACGCAATCTGCGGGGCTCCTTAAATATGGTAAATGGAGAACAGGGGATAATTGTTACACCTAGCGACTTTACTGCCGAAGCGAAGACGGAAGCTCAGGCAATAGGTAGATTGCCAATCACACTGATCAACGGGAATGAGCTAATCGATCTCTTAATACAATATCAGGTTGGAGTTAAGCAGGAAGAGCGCATTATTTCTTCGATTGACATCGAATACTGGAATGAAGTGCTTGGCGTTTCCCTCGGTGAGCTCCCAGCCCCATCGAGAACAAGAGCTCGCTCGCCCGTTGTCAGATTTCCTATGGCAATTGAGTCTCGTCACCGAGTGCAAACTTACTTAGGCGAATTGCTTGATTTAAGCGGCAAGATCCGCTTCAATGGGCAGGAATATGCAACTCCATCCGGTGCCGCAAAAGCCATCGCCATAAGTTGGAGAGAAGTCAACGGCTGGAAATTCTGGAAGTATAAAAATCCAGAAAGTGGCGAATGGGAATATATCAGCAGCTTAAGAGCACCGTAAGTATTAGTCTACAATAAACATCGAGACAATCCAAGGATACGTTACTCTTATAAAAGACATCGTTTCAGGTATGGCTGCTTTGATTGCTGCCATCATAGCTATGATGGGTTTTCGAACCTGGAAGAAGCTACTTCACTGGTAAACCCAGTAGGAACTTGCTCAAAGATTACTGCGTGCCATTGTCGAAGGCAATCGTGAGTTGATCAAGCTTTATGAAGAGAAGGTCAAGAAGGTGATCGAGAGGGTGTGGGAGGGGGGAGACCCTAAGGGTCTTTCGTGCGAACAAGTGTCTTGTCTAGCAGGAGAGCCTGGCAATGAGTCTTGAAGGTCAGCCAAGCAGACCCTTAGGGTCTAATAACAAGGATGAAATCGTCGCCTGCATCGAGACTGAGTTTATCCTGTTTAACAGGAGACACTTGCACCTGGCGCAAGTGCAGGTGTTGCTTCGCCCTCCGGGCTCGCAACGACATTAAGAGGACAGAATTACTCCTGCCAATGACTGTCTTCTTCATCTTCCGGCAGGTTGATCTTGAACACGACCAGTCTGAAATCCCTGTCTGTTTTATTCCATACACTGTGCACATCTCCGGGGGAGCAAATAAATGCATCGCCGGGTCTGGCGGGATAGTCCACGTCGTTCAGGGTAATGGTCGCCTCGCCTTCGAGGATGTAGAACACTTCCGTTTGCTTATGGTGGAAATGCATTCTCTGCCGGGTGCGCGGTGGGATCGTCACGACCTGGAGCAAATGACCTTTTTCGTCAAAGTCATCCAGGGAGAAGATGATCTTCTTTTTGTAATCTTCTTTTACAATTTCCTGCCCCTCGGTGGAAGGTCTGTATTTCATAGCGGTAGTATATCAAATAGCGTTGTTACACTTGCACTGCGTCCTGGCGCTTCGACTGCGTGCCTCGACGTACACTCGGCAGCTCCGCTCAGCGCGAATTGCCCTCGCAAGGACGAGGCAGGTGTGTGACAAGTTCTACTTAATAAAGATCTTGTCTGCGCGGATCGTTGCCGAATACGTCTTCAGGTCCACCTTGGCGGGTCCTTCGGTCACTTTGCCGGTGCGGATGTCGAAGCACGAGCGGTGCCACGGACACATCACCTGGTGGTCCGTAAGCTTTCCCTCCGAGAGAGGTCCATAGCGGTGGGTGCAGAACTCCTGAAAGGCGTACACCTCGCCGTCCTGCCGGGCGATGGCGATGATGTCCCCGTTGCAGTCCACTCGCAGGGTTTCGCCATTCCCCAGCTGGTCCTCATCGCAGACGGCTACCCAGCCGTCCTGGCGCATAAATGCCGAGACGTCGATGGTCTTCCGGGGAGTGCGGGTATAACGGCGGTGGCGTCCCACGCCTACTCCGTTGTCGTACACCATGGTTCCGCCCAGGTATCCCGAGACGAGAAGGATCACAACCCCGGTCAGAGTAAGTAAAAGGTACGCCAGCGGCACTCCCGGCTGATCTGCCTGCCCGAGGCGCAGGAAAAAATTGATCGTGAACAGCGCCAGGGCGGTGAGGTTGAGCGTCATGTGGATGTTCACCGTCTTCCTGGACGGATGGTCGAGGCGAATATCTGACCGGTCCACAAGACCTGTCAGCACAGCCAGCGCGCCCATGACGAGCCCAATCCCCATCGTGTAAAGAGATGCCCGGGAGAGAACGCCCGGCGTGAGCTCAAAATACGAAGCGCTATCCAGCAGCAGGCTGAGGACGAAGAGCCCGATGGGGAAGTGCACCAGCGCCGGGTGCAGCGGGTGATGGAATGGCTTGCCCTGCAGAAGTGCTTTGAGCATCGTCTATTCCTCCGGCGGGACCGCCGCGCCGCCCTGCTCGGCGATCTTTCGCCACTCCGTTTTCGATAATCTTGCTACGTTGATGCCGTAGGCGTAGATCATGCGCCCTCCCAGGTAGCCGGAGATCAATAACAGCACTGTTGCCGCGCTGGAAAGAAGGAACAAACCAGAGGGGACGGATACGTCGGTTTCAAATGATCCCCTGCGCAGCCACAGGTTGAGTCCCCACAGGACCGTGACGAAGGCGTTCAGGATCATATGATACAAGCCAAGCTTCCAGGCTGGCTTCTCAGGGCGGATGTCAGTCCAATCGGCAAAGCCGGTAGGGATCGCGGCAAGCGCCACCACCAGACCCAGTAACCCCGAGTAGAAGGCAAGCTGCACAAACAGGTTATCTGCCCGAAGTTGAGAAAGCAGATCGAACAGCCACGCCGCCGGCCACAGCGCGGTCGGGATGTGCACCAGCGCCGGGTGCAACGGATGCCTGAGCCATTTCCCTTGTAAGAAATCGATCATAGACATACCTTTCTCTACCCCTGGTGAAAGGAAAGTGTAGTCTTACGTTACTTTGTATGCAATCAGGGATTTCCCTAAAGCGGAAACCTTACAGATACAGTTATGGCGGCAGATGGAAAATGAGAATGCATGCAACATCGTCTTGCATACCGACACTAACATATCTGTTAGTAACCAACTCGTGAAAGAATAGTCTTGGGTACTAAGAACTGAACCAAGTACACAGCCACCCACATCTTCAATCTCTTTTGCAGAGGAATGCCCTCATGAGTTTACATAGTGCCGCATAACTACAAGTCATCTCAAAAACACTATGTCACTCTGAGGGAGCGTTTGCGGCGACCGACACCTGCACCCACCGCAGGTGCGGTGAGAGTCTCGTAATTTCGGTGTCAGAGATCCTCACCTGCACTGGCACGCAGGTGCAAGTGTCGCTTCGCTCAGGATGACATTTTTGAGACAAGCTCTAGCAAAGTTAGTTCTTAGATTTCACTATGTAAGAAGGTTATTTTTTTTATGAGACCAGCGGTATTTACAGACCTGTTTTCATCCATCCTCCCCCGGAATTCATCAAGTAAGAAAGAGGTCGTCTATTTGCAGGGCGCTGGCAACTATGAAATGGACATCTCCGGCGAAGAGAGTTATCAAGCCGATCTGGAAGAGCTGTGTGGACCCCGCCAGCCCGATGGCGTCCGCCAATTGGAAGTTGCCCGGCTGATGCTGGATCATAAAAGGGCGTATTCCACGAATAGGAACGTTGTCCGTGTGGAGATCCGGGGGAAACAAGTGGGTTATCTGAGCCTGGAAGCGACCATTCAGTATCGCCGGTATTTAGCGGCCAAGGGTGCGCCAAAAGCCCGCGGGCAATGCCCGGCTGTCATCTGGGGTGGGTGGGTAAGCCCCGATGGAAGCAAAGGTCCTTATTACGTGTCGCTGGATATGCCGGATCTGATTCCATAGTGGATGCATGTCTCGCAGGCTTTAGGCTAACTATTCCACCCGATCCAGGATTTTGTGCCACGTACCCGCCAAGGGCAGGAACTAGGGGAAGGCATTATGCATGCCTACGATTGCCTCCCTAGCAGGACAGGCCACGGAACTTAAATCTTAGCGAGGCAAAAGGGTTCTTACTGCTTCAAAAAAATCTTCGGCAACCTGCACTGCTCTGCGTGCGTCATCCAGACCAACGTGCAGTGACACTCCATAATCCCCTACACTTCGCAGCTCAAAAAGCCAATTGAGATTC
>JAICQC010000337.1 GCA_025938055.1 Anaerolineales bacterium
AGAAGCGGGAAATCCAAGTCTTGCCAGGCTCTTATGAAGTTTTGCCACTGCGGGTCCGCAACATATACTGCGGAGAGCTTGCGCCAGCTCCCCTGCCAGAGGATGGGTTCCGCGTCCGGATTCTGAGGATCGACAAACGTCGATTCCGTGGTGCTCTTCTTGAGGATCGCCAGTTCTCGTGTGCCCTCCGCCAGAGGCACATTGAGGACCTCCAATTCCTCGCCCTGATACTCAATTGTTTTCCTCGAGAAGGGCCAGTACCAGGGAGCGCCCGCATCACCCATCTGGTCGGTGCTCTTGAGAGCGGTAGTAAACATATATCCGAGGGGCGCAATGAACGTAACCAGAACAAAGGCGGCGATACTGGTCACGAGGATTTTGTTGATCAATTCCCTCTGGCGGAACGTAAGCATGGGAGCAGATCTCATTGCCATGGCTAGCTTCTCCCTTCTCCGCCGTAGTAGACCCACATGTTTGCGGTCTTGAATAAGATGAGTGTGAGTACCAGTACGATCAGGAATAAGACCCAGGCGAGCGCCGAGCCGTATCCCATCAAGTTGTAGGTAAAGGCGTTCTTATATAGATTGAGATTGTAGAATAGGGTGGAATCGGCGGGCTGCCCGGTGCCGTTCTTCAGCACATACGCCAGGTCGAAGTACTTGAACGCCCCGATCAGCATCAGCGTCATGTTGTAAAAAATGACCGGCGAGATCATTGGCAAGGTGATCCTTGTGTACTGCTGCCAGCCGTTGGCGCCATCTATAGTGGCTGCCTCATACAGTTCAGTAGGGACACCCTGCATGCCCGCCAGCAGCGTCAGCATCAGGTTCCCCAGACTCCACAAGCCGATGAACACCAGCGCGGCATAAATCCATTTCGGATCGTTCAACCAGTCCGGTCCGTCCAACCCGAGAGACTCCAGCATCAGGTTTAGCCAGCCGCTTTGGGTGTTCATCACACCCGCCCAGACCAATGCTCCTGCTACTACGGGAATCATCGATGGCATATAGAACATGGTGCGGAAGAAATTCTTGCCAACGAGATTTTTCGAATTGACCAGGGCAGCCAGACCCAGCCCGACGATAAAGCTGACCGGGATGGCGAGGATCGCATAATTGACCGTGACCAGCAGAGACTTGCTCACTTTGGCATCTGTGAGCATGGTCTTGTAGTTATCGAAGCCGATGAATTTGGTCTGGTCCGGTGTGACTGGGCTGTAGTTCGTAAGCGAGAAATACAGAGTGCCCAGGATCGGTATCAGCGTAAAGATCAGGAAGCCAATGATCCAGGGTGAAAGGAACAGGTAGCCCCAACGTTCCTGGCTGCGGACAAACTGTGACCTCGATCTTGGCTTTGCACCTGACAAAGGCACTGAACTTGACTTGGTGTGTGAGACTGCCATGAACGTTTCCTCCACAACTCATAGAAAGGGTGGGTGTAGTGGTAAATGATCAAATGAATATAAATAATTCCAAGCATTGAGTGGTGACGCCAGGGCGTCACCACTCAATCATTCACCTGTTACAACTTACTCAACTTGCTCTTTGAATACCGCATCGAGATCGGTGATCAATTTTTCGAGTTCTGCGTCCAGGTCCAGGTCAGGGGTCGTTTCATACAGACCAGCAAAGGCTGTGTACGTGTCGCTGGCTTTGAGGAAGTTCGGCATACCCGATTCGTGATTGGGGTTATCCGGGTAGTTGATGCCATCGATGAAGACTTGCAGATCGGCATTCGGGAAGTTTTCTTTCATCTTCTCGAGGGCACTGGTTTGCAGGCTTTCGCGGGCTGGGAAAGCGCCGTAGACTTCCAAAAGCTGGGGAGCCATGTCTCCAAGCAGGATGGTGAGGACTTCGAATGCCGCATCTGGGTTCTTTGTGCCCTTCAAAATGGCGAAGGTATCGGCGTGCATCTTGGCGGTGGTGTGACCATCAAAGGAGGGGATCGCTGCCAGGTCCCAGTTGACCTCACCTGCACAGCAGGTGTACCAGGTATGGATGGGAGTCATCGCCACATTGCCGGAACTGAATGTGTTGCCCTGTGCCAGCAGGTCGCTGTTGACATAGTTGCCGTTCGGGATGAAGTGATCAGTCCACATGCCATCATAGTACCACTGTGCGGCTTCGCGCCAGACATCGGGCATGACCGCGCTGCCATCCTCGCCGACAAAGCTGTTGGCTTCGAAGAAGGTCCACTTGCCGCGAATGTCGGTCCACATCGCATCATACCCGAACTGCACGATGTTCTCGGGATCAAAGTCCGGGCTGCCGGCAGGATTGCCGTTTGCATCGAAGGTCAATTGGATGCCAAGCTCGCGCACTTTGTTGAAATCCCAGGGGTCGCCATCGGCATAGTTCTCACCATAGGCATGGGGTGGGTAGGCAAGCCCGGCTTCATCAAATAGGTCTTTGTTGTACCAGAGCGCGGACGGATAAATGGCGAAGGGAAGGCCAACCTGTCCCTGTGGTCCCAGTTTGTAGAAATCGATCAACGCAGGATTGAAGTCGCTGATGTCATAGCCGGTGCTCTCCACATAGGGAGCCAAGTCCAGCCATGCGCCTTCAAAGCTCCACAGACCGCGTACGCCCACGGGACCAACGATGTCGGGGACATCACCGGAAGCGATCTGGGTCTTGAGTACATCATAAGCTGTGGCATTCTGGACAACATCCATGACGAGAGTGTACTTATCGCCGTACTTGGCATTGAACTCCTCGACAAACGCCTCTTCTTTCTCGACTTCTTCAGGGTTGCCGCCAGCGCCCAAGCCAATGAACCAGCGGATTTCGATCGGTCCATCACCTGCCGGTTCTTCCACATCTGCGGGAGCTTCGGTGGCGGGGGCCTCATCCACAGGAGCCTCGTCAACCGGAGCCGGGGTTGCGGCGGCGCCGCCGCAGGCTGTCAGCAGCATGCTGGCAACCACCAGGGCAGACAAAACAAGCATCAATTTACGCATTTCGTTCTTCTCCTTTTCGGGTGAAAGTTGAACCGGCGCGCGGGCCGGCCGCATTTGGGAAAGTGGCAATAGATAGTGTCTTGGATAGGGCGACCGCCCACATGCACCTCCTTACTAGATGAAAAGCTTAAAGAGAAAGTCCATGAAGAAACTGCAATCAGTGTATATTCCTGCAGGTTATAAATCTCGCACCAGACGAATAGGTTTTAGCAAAAAACGAACATGATGAATTTGCTCTACAGTGTTGACTAGACAAATATATCGGATTAGAATAGCCGTGACGTACATCCCACAAATATGCCCATCTATAAGTTTCTTACCCACAATAAAACCAGCGATCCTCGTAATGAGGGTTATCTACAAGGTGCTCACGCACTTGGCTTCACGCCTCTGCACAGCATCATTGTGCATGACCTCTACTTCATCGAGGGCCAACTGTCGCAGAAAGAATTGCAACAGTTGGCTCTCAACCTTTTAAATGACCCTGTGACTCAATCTGCTTCCTGGATCGAATTGCCGGCGCCTCTTTCCCCGCCCGAAGATGATTCGGTGATCCTGGAAGTTGCCCTGCGCCCTGGCGTGACCGACCCTGTCGCCGAGCAGCTCGTCCGCGCCGCGCACGAACTTAACCTGGACGGCGTCCGGCGCGCCGCGACCGGTCAGCGCTTTCTCCTCTGCATTGACCAAAACATAGATCATGTATCTGCTGCAAAGTCAATTGCCAGGAGCCTGCTTGCCAACAGTGTCATCCAGCATTGGGTGGTCGGAGAGATCGCTCCATCCTTTCCGGAGGATGTTAAGTCCAGCGGGAGGGTGGAGATCATTCCCATTCGTGATTTATCCCCCGATCAATTGCTCGCTCTCTCCAACGAACGCCGCGCGGCTCTGGATCTGGCGGAGATGCAAGCGATTCAAAATTACTTCCGTAAAGAACTGCGCGATCCCACGGACGTGGAGTTTGAGACAGTCGCTCAAACGTGGAGCGAACATTGTGTCCATAAAACATTTAAGGCGAAGATCGAGATTGAATATTCGAATCCCGAATCTCAAATATCGAATATCAAATCCGTCAATAGTCTCATTAAGACCTATCTCAAATCCGCCACTGACGAGATCAATGCACCCTGGGTTTTCTCAGCATTTGTGGATAATGCAGGCATCATTGACTTTGATGACGAGTTCGAGATCTCATTCAAAGTAGAGACCCATAACCACCCGTCGGCAGTGGAACCGTTTGGCGGCGCGAACACGGGCGTTGGCGGAGTGATACGCGATATCCTTGGCGTTTCTGCCAAGCCTATTGCAAATACGGACGTGCTGTGTTTTGGAAATCAAAATGTGGATACTAATGAACTGCCCGAAGGTGTTTTGCATCCGCGCCGCATTCAGTCGGGTGTCGTGGCGGGCGTGCAGGATTACGGCAACAAGATTGGCATTCCCACGGTGAATGGCGCGGTCTTATATGACAAAGGCTATACGGCAAATCCGCTTGTCTTTTGTGGATGTGTGGGTATTGCTCCCAAAGGCAAGCATCGCAAGAATCCACAAGTTGGGGATCGCCTCATTGTGCTCGGCGGACGAACCGGGCGGGACGGCTTGCGCGGCGCGACCTTTTCCTCGATGACAATGGACGCACAGACGGGCGAGGTCTCTGGCGCGTCCGTGCAGATCGGCGACCCAATCACCGAGAAAGGTTTGATCGATGTCATTGTCCGTGTCCGCGATCTGGGCATATACAACGACATCACCGACTGCGGCGCCGGCGGCTTATCCTCGGCAGTGGGGGAAATGGCATCCCGCCTCGGCTGCGATGTAGAACTGACCCGTGTACGCTTGAAATATCCGGGCCTGGCACCCTGGGAGATCTGGCTCTCTGAAGCACAGGAGCGCATGGTGCTTGCGGTTTCGCCAGAAAATATCGTGGCACTGCAAGCCATTTGTGACACGTTCGACACTGAATTAACGGACATTGGCGAGTTTACAGGGAATGGGCATCTCATTGTGCGTTACGATGGAAATGTTGTTGTAGATATGGAAAATGATTTTTTGCATGGAGGCATTCCGCAAAGACAATTAAGAGCGATCATCGAGAAGCCGAGGAGCGATAATCGAGTATTCGACTCTCGAAGTTCGGATATAAAAGCGAACCTGCTCTCTCTTCTCTCCTCACCCAACATTGCCAGCAAAGCCTCCATCATTCGTATCTATGATCATGAAGTACAGGGCGGAACCGTTGTTAAACCATTGACTGGCATCGAAGCCGACGCGCCCTCCGATGCGGCG
>JAICQC010000494.1 GCA_025938055.1 Anaerolineales bacterium
ATTCCAAGGCATCTCCATATATGGCGTATTTCATATCTTTGACGTGATATTTTCGATTAGTCACGCCAAAGGCGTGACCTACAGAGTTGTATTGCTATAGAAAATATTGTATAGTGTTTGCAGACAACTTTAGATTAGAAAAGGAGAGATAAAATGGCAGACAGTGTTTATAAGGTAATCACATTGATCGGCACCAGCAGCGAGTCCTGGGAAAAAGCCGCCGCAACCGCCGTACAGCGCGCCGCAGAGACGTTGGAGGATCTGCGAGTGGCGGAAGTCAAGGAACTGGACATGTTATTGGAAGAGGGCAAGGTCGTCTCGTACCGTGCGAAGGTCAAGGTGTCTTTCAAGTACAGGGAGAATGAAAGAGATTAACAGCCTTTAAGCACAGATACATTCGATAAGATTTCAAGACATTCCCTCAAACCCTGTGAGGGAATGTCCTTTTTTATTATCGATCATGGTGATGAACAAGGGCATTTGATACAATTGCGCCCATGGTTGAACTCGAGACATTTATCTCTGAACAAAAGAACAAAACGATTGCCATTGCGGTGTATGATCTTGAAACAGGGCAGGAAATCTTAATCCATCCAGACGAAGCCTTTCATCCCGCCAGCACGATCAAGGTGCATGTGATGATGGAAG
The DNA here is from genome assembly GCA_025938055.1 of Anaerolineales bacterium. Next base: position 649 of record JAICQC010000494.1, read on the forward strand.
TCTTGCACCAGGCAGAACAGGGACGGTTTACCCTGGACGATCGTCTTTCGATCATTAACTCCTTTACCAGCATTGCCAATGGGAGCCCATATTCGCTCGATAGGAACGATGATGCCGAGAAAACGCTTTACCCACGCCTCGGCGAAACAGAATCCATAGCTGAACTGACGCGCCTGATGATCGTGCGGAGCAGTAATCTCGCCACGAATATTCTGCTGGAAAAGATTGGCACGAAAGGCGTAAGCGATTTCATCCATGCACTCGGCATTCGGGGCGTGACGTTTATTCGCGGCATAGACGATCACTCGGCATTCCGTTTGGGGATGAACAACAGCGCCACCGCGCGTGGTCTCACACAGACCATGAAACTGATCGCGGAGAAACAGGTTGTATCCCCGTCAGCCTCTGATAAGATGATCGAGATCCTGCTGGCGCAGGAATTCAACGAGAGCATCCCCGCGTGGTTACCAAGTTCCGTAAAGGTCGCGCACAAAACAGGCTGGACTGGCGATGTCTACCACGATACAGGAATTGTGTACCCTGCGGGTGAGCATCGCAAGCCATACGCCATTTCCATTATGACGCGTGGATTTGCAGAAGATAAATCAGATGAGGCACATGATTGCATGGCAGAAATTTCCAAACTTATTTACGAGAAACTTCAATGATCACAATTTCGAATCTCATCTATTATCCTGTCAAAGCCTGCCGCGGCATCGAAGTGGACTCCACCTGCGTGGAGCGCATGGGGCTGGAACATGACCGCCGCATGATGGTTGTGACGCCAGAAGGCAAATTCCTGACACAGCGCGAATACCCGCGCCTAGCGCTGGTAACCCCAAAGCTGGAGAACGGCATGCTGGAGTTATCTGCGCCCGATTACGATTCTCTTCGATTCGGGATTCAAACCTCAGGGACGCCCGTATTTGTCGATGTCTGGAAGAGCAAAGGTATCCATGCCATCGATCAGGGCGATGACGTCGCAAGCTGGTTCTCGGACTGGCTGGGCAGGCAGGTCCGACTTGTCCATTTTGCGGATGGATACCGGCGCAAGGTCAATGAACAGTATGCGGTCAACGCGGACGACCATACGGGGTTTGCCGATGGTTATCCGATTTTGCTCCTCTCCGAGGAGGGCTTGCAGGATCTGAACTCGCGCCTGGAGTCGCCGCTCCCGATGAACCGTTTTCGCCCGAATCTTGTCATTCGAGGCGGCGAACCGTTTGCCGAAGATACCTGGAACAGAATCAGGATCGGAGACGTTGAATTAGCAGTAGTGAAGCCCTGCGCCCGCTGCGTGGTCACGACCATCGACAAGGATACACTCGAGCGAAGCAAGGAACCGCTGAAAACACTTGCCGGGTACCGCAGGCACAAGTTCGGAGTGATCTTCGGGCAGAACATCATCCCATTAAACGAGGGCAAGGTCCGGCTGGGGATGAGCGTCGAAATTCTGGCTTAACTCTCGCGTTGAGCGGATGCTTCGACTGCGCTCAGCGCGAATTAATGTTTCATTTGACACTCCCATTTTCCTCCGTTATAAGGATTGTATGAATTTGTCGAAAAAAATCATCTGGCTGGGGATCACGGTTGCGATCTCCGCCTGCCAGTCCTTTCCCCTGCCTGTGCCTCTGCCACTTCCAACCGCCGCACCAACCAATACACAGGGACCACCACCCACCAGCACGCCTCTGCCTTCTCCGACGCCTTTGCCGACGATGGAGCCGGTGGTCCGCATTGATACAGCAGACGAAGCATTATTCTTCGGCGACTTTGATCTGGCGCGCGAGCAATACCTGACCGCGTTCAACGACACCACTGAAGAAGCCATCAAAGCCGCGGCGCTGTGGGGCATGGGGCGCACCGAGCTGGCGGACGACCGTTACCAGCAGGCGATCGAGCGGTTTACCAATCTCATTAGCACGTACCCTGATTCCACCTATTCGGCACGTGCCCATTTCCTGGTGGGGCTCGCTTATGAAGGACTGGGACAGTACCAGCAGGCTGCCGAGTCCTATAACACGTATAGCGAGCGCGTGCCAGGCGTGCTGGATGGCTACGTACAGGAATATCGCGGCGACGCGCTCACCGAAGCCGGTGACTTCACCGGCGCGCAGAACGCCTATACCGCAGCCCTCTCCGCTCCCCGTCTGGACGATGGCTTGACCTTGCAAATCAAAATCGCCGAAGCCCGAGCCTCATTCGGCGATAACGCCGGCGCGCTGACCCTCTACGACGAGATCTTTTCCGCCTCCACAAACGACTATATCAAAGCCCAGATGGATTATTACGCGGGCAACGCCCACCTTGCGCTGGGGCAGGTGGAGGAGGCACACACGCGCTATCGGCACGCCGTCGAGAATTATCCCCTTTCCTATTACGCGTATCTTTCGCTGGTCGCGCTGGTGGATGCCGGCCTGGAGATCGATGAACTTGACCGCGCACTCGTGGATTATTTCGCCAACCAGTATGATGTAGCGCTGGTCGCATTCGATCGCTACATCGCCGCGAATCCCATCAATGATGGGACGCCGCATTATTACCGTGCCCTGACCCTACGAGACCTGCAGCGGACACAGGAAGCAATTGAGGAATTCGATTACTTCATACG